>DCGZ01000091.1:34845-43801 GCA_002314675.1 Fibrobacter sp. UBA1765
CGCGCCTTTGGCGCCCGTAGGGTGAACAGGGCTCTGGCCCTGTGAAACAACCCAGTACAGCGAAGAATGGCTGTTCTGGATCACTTCGCATTGCTCGTGATGACATTTCATTATTCATTGTTAATTAACTATACCCTAATCTCTAGAACCTAGTCTCTAACCCCTAAAGCACTGAAAAATCAACATTCACTAGCCCCTAATCATTCTTCATCCCAGATCTTTAGAATCAGAGACTTGAAATCTTGCCAGTTATCTATGGATTGCTTGACTTCCTTAATGTAAGTCTTTTTAAGCTTTTCGCTGTCGTACATTCTGTATGTGCGGTGGGCCTTGCAGTTGTTTGTGCTGTTGCATTCGATGTCTTCTCTGATATACTGGTAACCGAGCAGGTAAGTGTTTCTTTTGGCCATGTATATTAAATATGCTGCGGTGTTGTCTTTTTCAAGTTGCTCGTGAATCTTGAGTTCAAGATTGAAGAGTATCTTGTCTAAATTGATGTTGCTTTTGAGCGCAGCTTCCTTTTTACCGTAATAGCAGGCGGCTTCGCGTGCAGCTTCGATACTTAACCCCTTTACGAATCCCTTTGGATCCAGGTAGTCTTCTGCTTCGAGCTGGTTGATTGGCAGGTTCCTTGGCGCTGCGTAAACTCTGTATACCTTGTGCGTTTCGCCCTTGTTTTCGAAGATTTCCTTTTTAGACATTGAAATCCAGTAAATGCGTTCCAGGTTCTTGAATGCGTATTCGGTACGCTTCTTGAAATCTAGGTTCTGTTCCTTTGCGTATACGATGCCGGCCATGGTTCGTGCTATGTCGTACCTTGCGTAATAACCGGATAATTCCTTTGCGATTTCGATATCTTCGTGCTCGCCGACGCCGATTCCAGAAATCATGCCATTTTTGTCAAGTTCCGTTTTTACCTGTAGCAGGTTTGAAAATGGGGCGTTTGCAGCGAATGCGCATACACAAAAGGCTAGTATTACTATAAAAAAGCTTTTCATGGCTACATATATAGAAAATGTATCTTAAAAATTGCATTTGTGGTTTGCTATTAGCTTTATTTAGTATTTAGGCTTGTTTGGGTTTTACTTTATTTGAAAAACTTGATTACAAAATATGTAAAGATTAGCGCGATGTTTTACAATTTATGTAATGTATTGAGTTTAAAACTGCAGTTTCTATCGGTGATATTTACGATTTTTGAATGATTTTACCGAATTTGTAAAACATAGATGTTTTGGCACGGATTTTGCAATATAAACTGCGAAAATAAACAAAGGAAACATTTATGAATGCACAAGGTCTTTACAATCCAGCTAATGAGCATGACGCATGTGGCGTCGGCTTGGTAGCTAATATTAATAATGTGGCATCGCACCAGATTGTGCTTCAGGGCATTACAGTCCTGAAGCGTCTCATGCATCGTGGTGCGGCTGGTGGCGATCCGGAAACGGGTGATGGCGCCGGCCTTTTGCTTGCAATGCCGCACAAGTTCTTTAGAAAAATCTATTCTGACCTTCCGGCACGCTATGGTGTTGCAATGGTCTTTGTAGACAACAAGGTTTCTGCTGATTTTGCCGACAGGGGCATTGAAGAAATCGCAGCAGCAGAAGGCGCTACAGTCTTGAAGATTCGTGACGTTCCTGTAGATGCTTCTAGCATCGGTCGCACTGCTCGCGAAACCTTGCCGCATATCCGTCAGTATATTTTTGACGGTTCAAAGTTTGAAAGCGATGAAGCTTTTGATGTAAAGCTTTATGTTATTCGCCGCCTGATCGAAAAGAAGTTCTCTGATCTTTATATTTGCAGCTGCTCCAGAAGAACAATCGTTTACAAGGGCCTTTTGCTTGCAAGCCAGATCGAAGGCTTCTACAAGGATTTGAACGATAAGGATTTTGAAAGCCCGATCGCTCTTGTTCACCAGCGTTATTCTACCAATACGTTCCCGACATGGCCACTTGCCCATCCGTTCCGCTACTTGGCTCACAACGGTGAAATCAACACTCTTCGCGGCAACTTGAATAGCCTTAAGGCTCGTGAACCGCACTTGAAGAGCGAACGCATTGGTGAAGATTTGCCAAAGCTCTTGCCGCTTATTTCTGCTGGTCAGAGCGACTCTGCAAGCCTTGACAACATGTTTGAATTGCTCGTTGCAGCTGGCCGTAGCTTGCCGCATGCAATGCTTATGCTTATGCCGCAAGCATGGGGTGCAAAGCACTACCTCGGTCGCGATGTTCGTGGCTTCTTTGAATATGAATCCATGCTTATGGAACCATGGGATGGCCCTGCCGCTGTAGCGTTCTCCGATGGTATTAATGCCGGTGCAATCCTTGACCGTAACGGTCTTCGCCCAGCTCGTTACACCCTTTGCAAGGATGGCCTCTTTGTAATGGCTTCTGAAACTGGCGTGCTCGATATTAACGATGCCGATGTAGAAGAAAAGGGCCGTTTAAAGCCAGGTGAAATCATTTACCTTGATATCGAAAACCACCGTATCTTGAAGAACGCAGAAATGAAGGCATACGTTGCTCGTAGCAAGCCGTATCGCCGCTGGGTTGCTGAAAACAAGATGAGCGTTCGTGGCCTCTTTAGCGAAATCAACCCGTCTGACGTTCCAGAAGATTTGCTTATCCAGCAGAAGCGTTTTGGCTACTCTGCAGAAGACTTGAGCGTTATCTTGCAGCCTATGGCAAAGAATGGCCAGGAACCAATTGGCTCTATGGGTAACGATGCCGCTCTTGCTGTACTTTCCGACAAGCCGCAGCCGCTTTTCAACTACTTTAAGCAGCTCTTTGCCCAGGTTACAAACCCGCCGATTGACCCGATTCGTGAAGAACTCGTAATGAGCCTTACCACTTACATTGGTAACCACGGCAATATTCTTGAAGAAACACCGGAACAGGCTCACCTTATCAAGATTCCGCGCCCGATCGTTACTGAAGACGAAATCAAGCATTTTGAAAACATTGGTGACAAGTGCTTCCGCGCAAAGACTCTCAAGATGCAGTTCCCTATGGGCGGCAACGGTGAAGTTCTTGAAGCTGCAATCCAGAATTTGGCTGGCGATGCAGTTCGCGCTGTTCAGGAAGGCTTTAACATTATCGTTCTTTCCGATAAGAACGTGGATTGGGGCTTTGTCCCGATGCCGTCTCTCCTTGCAACTGCCGCTGTAAACCGTACCTTGGTTGAAGCAGGCGTTCGCCCGGAAATCGGCTTGATTGTCCAGTCTGGTGAAGTTCGCGAAGTTATGCACTTTGCACTCCTACTTGGCTATGGCGCAACCGTCATTAACCCGTATCTTGCGTTCCAGAGCATTACAAACATGTGCCACACAGGTGAACTCGATGTAGGCCCTGTAACTGCTGCTGCAAACTACGTAAAGGCTGTTGACAAGGGTCTTTTGAAGATCATGAGTAAGATGGGTATTTCTACACTCCGTAGCTACCGTAGCGCCCAGATCTTTGAAGCAGTCGGCTTGAACCATGAAATCATTGAAAAGTTCTTGCCAGGTACTGCAAGCCGTGTTGAAGGTATCGGCCTTGCAGAAATCGCCCGCGAAGTAGATGAACGTAATGCAATTTCCTTGAAGGACGCTAGCCCGATTCTTAAGGAAGGTGGCCAGTACAAGTTCCGTAAGGATGGTGAAATGCACTTGTGGACTCCGCAGTCCCTTGGCGCATTCCGTCAGGCAGTCCAGCTTGGTGACTACGCAAAGTTCAAGACCTATTCTAAGCTCATCGATGACCAGTCTGAACGTCTTGCAACACTCCGTGGTCTCTTCAAGTTCAAGGAAGCCACTCCGATCGACATTTCCGAAGTGGAATCCCGTCAGGATATTATCAAGCACTTTGTTGCTGGTGCAATGAGCCTTGGTTCACTTAGCCCAGAAGCGCATGAAGCTATCGCTATCGCCATGAACCGTAACGGTGCCATGAGTAACTGCGGTGAAGGCGGTGAAGACCCTGATCGTAATACTCCGGCTCCAAACGGCGATATCCGTAGCAGTGCAATCCGCCAGATCGCTTCCGGTCGTTTCGGTGTAACAATCGACTACTTGCGCCACGCTAAGGATTTGCAGATCAAGATGGCTCAGGGTGCAAAGCCTGGTGAAGGTGGCCAGCTCCCGGCTCACAAGGTTAACGACTTTGTCGCTCGCATTCGTCATTCCATTCCGAATGTTTCCTTGATTTCTCCTCCTCCGCACCACGATATTTACTCTATCGAAGACCTTGCTCAGTTGATTTACGACTTGCGTAACTCTAACCCTAAGGCTCGTGTTTCTGTAAAGCTTGTGTCTGAAGTTGGTGTCGGTACGATTGCTGCTGGTGTTGCAAAGGCTCATGCAGACGTGGTCCTTATTTCTGGTCATGATGGTGGTACAGGTGCTTCTCCGCTTACATCCATTAAGCATGCAGGCCTTCCTTGGGAACTTGGTATTGCCGAAGCGGAACAGACCCTCGTTTTGAACGACCTCCGTGGCCGTATCAAGCTCCAGGTAGATGGTCAGTTGAAGACTGGTCGCGATGTTGTAATCGCAGCACTCCTTGGTGCAGAAGAATTCGGCTTTGCTACAAACCTCCTTGCAAGCCTTGGCTGCATTATGGACCGCAAGTGCCATACTAACAAGTGCCCGATGGGCCTTGCAACTCAGGACCCGGAACTCCGTAAGCACTTCAAGGGCAAGCCGGAATACGTTGAAAACTTCCTCTACTTTATTGCTGACGAAATCCGTGAAATTCTTGCAAGCCTTGGTCTTAAGAGCCTTGAAGAAGCATGTGGCCGTACAGACTTGCTCGATATGAACAGCGCTATTGAATTCTACAAGGCTAAGAAGCTTGACTTTAGCAAGATCTTTGCTGGCGTAGACGCTCACGATGGCAAGGAACACGTAAAGAAGTTCGACCCGAACTTTGTAAAGGAAGAACTTGTAAACTTCGACCGTCGCGAAATTTTGCCGTTCGTCCAAGATACTCTTAAGAGCGGCAAGGCTGTAGAACTTTCTGCAATGGTTCATAACGTTGACCGTACCGTTGGTACAGAACTTTCAGGCGAAGTGGATGAACACTTTGGTGCAAAGGGCTTGCCAGAAGATACGATCAAGGTTCACTTGCAGGGTGTCGCTGGCCAGAGCTTTGGTGCATTCCTTGCTCCGGGTGTTACCCTTGACTTGGAAGGCGAAGCTAACGACTTTATGGGTAAGGGCATTAGCGGTGGTAAGATCATTGTTCGCCCATCCAAGAACGCAGCATTCAAGGCTGAAGACAACGTAATTGCTGGTAACGTTATTGGTTACGGTGGCACAAGCGGTAAGATCTTCATTAACGGCCTTGCTGGTGAACGCTTTGGTATCCGTAACTCTGGTGTGCTCCTTGTAACAGAAGGTGTCGGTGACCATGGTTGCGAATACATGACTGGCGGTCGTGTAGTTGTGCTTGGTAAGGTCGGTGTTAACTTTGCTGCAGGTATGACTGGTGGCTTTGCATACATCTATGATGAAACTGGCCACTTTGACCTTAGCTGCAATGTTGACTCTGTTGACCTTGAAAGTGTGCTCCCGGGTACCGAAAGCGAAGCGGAATTGCTTGACATTATCAAGCAGCATGTTGAAGCTACTGGCTCTGAAAAGGGTAAGCGCATTCTTGAAGACTGGAATAACTCTCGTCCAAAGTTTGTGAAGGTGTTCCCGGTTGAATACCGTAACGCTTTGGCAACAGCAAAGCAGGCTCAAGCAAAGTAAAAAAAGTCAATTTAGATTGCCGATGAGAACCGTACCGCGAATGTGGATACGGTTCTTGCCGTTCCAAGATTTTTTTTGAAGAAATCTTTTAAATGGCCTGGCAATTTTTTAACGCACTTTATAAGGAATTTTCTTATGGCATTAGTACAAAGAATTCAGGACGTATACCGTCCCGTAGAAGAACGCGTTAAGGACTTGAAGGAAGTTGAACGCCTCTTCACAGAAGAAGAAATAAAGGCTCAGGCCGGTCGCTGCGCTGATTGCGGCATTCCGTTCTGCCATGGCGCTGGTTGCCCGCTTGGCAACTTGATCCCGGAATTCAATACAGCTGTTGCTGCAGGTGATGTGCGTAAGGGTTACGACATTATCAGCAAGACTGCGTTCTTCCCGGAATTTACAGGCCGTGTTTGCCCTGCTCTTTGCGAAGCAAGCTGCACACGTCAGCTCAATGACGACGCTGTAATGGTTCGCCAGGTTGAAAAGTTTATGATTGAAACCGCCTTCAAGGAAGGTTGGGTTGAACTTCCAAAGGCTGAACCAAACGGCAAGACTGTTGCTGTAATTGGTTCTGGTCCATCAGGCCTCTTTGCTGCAGAAAGCCTTCGTCGTAAGGGCTATGCAGTGACTGTCTATGAAAAGAAGCCAAAAGTCGGTGGCCTTCTTCGCTATGGCATTCCTAACTGGAAGCTTGAAAAGGAAGTTATCGATCGTCGTGTTGCTCTTATGGAAGCGGCGGGCATCAAGTTCGTTTGCAATTGCGAAATCGGCAAGGATATTTCTGCTGAATACATCCGCAAGAATTTTGACTATCTGTTCCTGGCCATCGGTACCCCGAATGCCCGTGACCTGAAGATTCCTGGCCGTGAAGCTGAAGGCATTTACCTTGCTCTTGACTTCCTCCATGGCGAAGGCGAAAAGTACAATGCCAAGGGCAAGAAGGTCTTGATTATTGGCGGTGGCGATACCGGTAACGACTGCGTCGGTAAATCGCTCCGTGAAGGCTGCAAGAGCGTTCTACAGGTCGAATTCATGCCGAAGCCGCCTGAAGAACGTTCCCCGTCTACACCATGGCCTGATTGGCCGTATATGCTCCGTACAAGCTATGCCCACCATGAAGGTGGCGAACGTCGCTGGAATGTTTCTTCCAAGCAGTTCATTGTGAAGGACGGCAAGGTTGCTGGCGTTGAAGCTGTGAAGGTGGAATGGGAAATGGCTCCAAACGGCAAGCCGTTGAAGCCGAACGAAGTTCCGAACTCTACAGAAATAATTGATGCTGACTTGGTTGTTCTTGCCATGGGCTTTACAGGTGTTCCTGCAGAAGGCATTGTAAATGACCTTGGCTTGCAATTGACCCCGCGTACAGCGATTGTCCAGGACCCGAGCCGTGGCATTTATGCCGTTGGTGACTGCGCAAATGGTGCAAGCCTTGTTGTGCGTGCCATGGCCGATGCAAAGGCAAAGACCGCAAAGCTTTAAACAAAGTTCCTTGTGCTACGGGCCGCCTGCAAATGTTGTGGGCGGCCTTCTTTTTGTTCATGAAAAAAAATCCAGGCTGTTTAACGCCTGGATTCTTTCGCATAGATTTTTTTGCTTAATTAGAGCAGCGGCTGTTGCTAGTTAGAGCAAGTGCCGTATTTGCCTATAGCGATGATATTGAAGTGACCGGAGGTACCAGCCTTGTCGGAGAACTTGAAGTTGATTGCTGCAACTTTAGTGAGGTATTCAGCTTGGTCAACCTTATTGCCCCAGCCAGATTCCTGCTTGAACCTTGACCATGGAAGGTCTACGGAAGTTGCGGAAAGGGAAAGGGGAAGGGTTGCTATGTAGTTGTTGTATTCAGTCAAGTTTGCTTCATCTTCTGGCGAGAGTTCGAGGATTGGAGCTATGCCGGTTGCTGTGTAAATAACGCAAATGCCTCCCCAAGAGGTAATGTCAGCACCAGTTAGATCTGGTCCCGTAAGGTTGAAGCCTACTCCCACGAATGGGTAGTCGTAGCCTGCGCCGAGGGAAACGTCACCGCAGAGGCCGCCGCATTTGTCGATGATTGGGTCGAGTGCGAAGTAGTCGTATGCGTTACCAGTTGCAACAGGCCATGTAATAGCAGAAGAACCTCCGAAGTTCTCGTCGTCATAGGAGTACCAGTAACCGGATTCGTCAGAACCGTCGTCTAGGCCTGTGTCTACACGGTAGTCGCCATTTGCACCATTCCACAAAAGGTTGGCATAAGTCCACTTTCCGTTAGTACACGTGTACTTTATATTGCTAGAAAGACCTGTTATAATTTCGCCTTCATTGGTAGCATTACATACTTGCTGGTAAGTGTCGATTTCTAGCAGTGAGGCTAGTTTCCAAGCTCCGGTTTTACATATGTAATATTGATTATCTACAGTGAATCTTGCTACAGTATTTTGCCTTGCAAGAGTGCAATCTCCAAGACCGTACGAAGTGTCGTCAACAACAACAGCGTCCTTGCCGTTTTTGATGATACCGACGACTTCACCATCGCAGGTAAGTTCATAGCCAGACTTGTCGCTTAATTCTTTAGCAGTGCAAGCTGTTCCATCTTTACCGTTTTCGCCGTCTTTGCCATCAATGCCTTTTTCTCCGTTTTTTATGGTTCCTACGACTTCACCACCGCAAACGATTTTAAAGCCAGACTTGTCGTCCAGTTCTTTGGCTGAGCAAGATGTACCGTCTTTGCCGTCAATTCCATCGACTCCGTCTTCACCATTTTTAATAGTCCCGACTACTTCACCGTTGCATGAAAGCTCATAACCAGACTTGTCTTTCAGCTCCTTAGCGGAGCAGGATGTTCCATCAGCCCCTTTTTCACCTTCTGGTGCAGAAGTTGTATCAAGACATGCACTTAGCATGCCTATCGCGAGAATTGATAAAGATGCGTTGTATAAAAAAAGTTTTTTGCTTTTCATAAAATTTCCAAGTTTTAGTGAATTATTTAGTTTTATATACGAACTTGAATCTAAAAAAAAGGGGGGGGACTTGTCAATATTTAGAAACAAGTATTGCAAAAAATCAAGTAACTTACATGCTGTTTAGCCTTGTGTTATTTTTTTTGATTGCTAGAAAGCAAAAGTTGCACAAGGTCTTATTGAATCTTGCTCAAAAAATCACTATATTTGTGTGGTGACTAAGATGCAAGAAAGAAAACAGAGAACAGAAGACTGGAATCAGGAGTCGGTACGCACCTTCGGTGCTTGAGGT
>DCGZ01000091.1:43818-57387 GCA_002314675.1 Fibrobacter sp. UBA1765
CGTTCGCTATGCTCACTTTGAGGTATTTAAGATGCAAGAGCCAGATGCAAGAACGCGCACGAAGTAAGCTGTACATACGTAAGGTCCCTGAGCTTGTCGAAGGGCTTAAGTTCACTTGGCGAACGAGCAGCACTATGGCGATCCATGAAATTGTAAATAACAAAACCCTAATCTCTAGAACCTAGTTTCTAACCTCTAAAGCACTGAAAATCAACACTCACTAAATCCTAAAATTATGACTCGTTCCGTAGAAATTCGCGATGCGCGTGAACACAACCTAAAGCATGTAAGCCTCAGCATTCCTCGTGATTCCATTGTGGTGGTTACGGGTGTTTCGGGCAGTGGAAAATCTAGCCTTGCTTTTGACACGGTCTTTGAAGAAGGGCAACGCCGCTTTGTAGATTCGCTTTCTGCGTATGCTCGCCAGTTTATAGGAACAATGAAGCGCCCAGATGTAGAAAGCGTCATGGGCATTTCGCCGACAATTTCGATTGATCAAAAGACGGTGAACCGTAACCCGCGTTCAACGGTCGGCACCGTTGTCGAAATCATGGACCATTACAGGCTTCTGTTTGCGCGCCTTGGCGAAGCCCGTTGCCCCAAATGCGGCAGGGCTATTGAAGCGCAGTCATCTGACCATATCGTAGAAAACTTGTATTACGATTATGAAAATGCTCCAGTCATAATTTTAGCGCCAATAGTGCAGGAACGTAAGGGTGAATATCGAAAGGAACTGGAAGAACTCAAGGAAGAGGGCTTTGTTCGTGTCCGTGTCGATGGCAAAATATACCGCACCGAAGAAGTTCCGCAACTAGTGCGCTACGAAAAGCACACAATCGAAATTGTAATCGACCGAATCAAGCTCGAAAAGAAGAATGTATCGCGTGTCCGTGAATCGGTCGAGGCTGCTCTTAAAAAGACCGAAGGCAAGGTTGTCGCATTCTTGATAGATCTTGACGGCAGTGAAAAGTACATTGTTCAAGGTACGGAACGCGCTTGCGTAAAATGCGGAATTTCTATACCGGAACTTGAACCAAGATTCTTTTCGTTCAACGATAAGCAGGGCCAGTGCGAAAGTTGCAAGGGCCTTGGCGAAAGCTTTGTATTTGACCCGGGCCTGATCGTACCTGACGAAAGCTTGTCTTTGAATGCAGGTGCTCTAGCTTGCCAAAAGAAGGATGGCGATGTCATATTCACGGACTTTGGCTGGCGTAATTTGCGTCGCATTGCCGAAGAAATGAAGTTCAAGATGACGACTCCGTGGAAGGACTTGACGACAGCGCAAAAGAATGCCGTCTTGTACGGAACTCCGTCGGGGAGCGAACGTGGCGTAATTCCCTTGATGCAGGAACTTTGGGACATGTGGCACATTGTGCATTTCCGCAAGTTCATGCAGATTGGTGTTTGCCCAGATTGCAAGGGTTCACGCTTGAATCCTGTTGCAAATGCGGTGCGTTTTCATGGTCACGGCATTCAGGAACTGAGTTCCTGGAGCGTTGAAAAATCAGCAGACTTTTTTGATAAGCTAAAGCTTTCTGAAAAGGAAAAGCTGATTGGTAGGGAAATTTTCAAGGAGATTCGTGGCCGCCTTGGCTTTTTGCGTTCCGTTGGGCTTGGCTACTTGACTTTAGATCGTGGCGCTGCAACTTTAAGCGGTGGTGAAGCGCAGCGAATTCGCTTGGCCGCTGCAGTGGGTGCAGGGCTTCAAGGCGTGCTGTACGTGCTTGATGAACCGAGTATCGGCTTGCATTCTCGAGACAATGAAAAAATGCTTGAAATGCTTGAAAAGCTCCGCTGCCAGGGCAATAGCCTTTTGATTGTAGAGCACGATGAAGAAACGATGCGCAAGGCTGATTATGTGATTGATGTTGGCCCTGGCGCAGGCGTAAACGGTGGTGAAATCATAGCGGCAGGTCCTGTTACGGAACTTGAAAACAATCCGTCGTCGCTTACGGGCGCATACTTGAGCGGTCGCAAGAATATCGAAATCCCGAAGGCCCGTAAAAAAGTTACCAAGGAAACGAAAATGTTAAAGGTTGTTGGCGCACGTGAACACAACCTTAAGAACTTGAGTGTCGAAATTCCTTTGGACGGAACCTTTACCGTTGTAACTGGCGTTTCTGGCAGCGGCAAGAGTACACTTGTAAACCATATTCTGCGCCGTGAACTTGCAAGGCATTTCTTTGGAACTGATGAACCTGCCGCAGATTTTGATCGCTTGGAAGGTATCGAAAACATAGACAAGGTTATTGAAATCGACCAGACTCCGATTGGCCGCACTCCACGTTCAAACCCTGCTACATATACAAAGGTCTTTGATGATATTCGTGATTTATTTGCTAGCCTCCCTTTGTCTAAGGCTCGTGGCTACAGCAAGAGCCGCTTTAGCTTTAACGTGCAAGGTGGCCGCTGCGAAGCTTGTGAAGGTGCCGGCGTAAAGACCGTTGATTTGCATATTTTGCCAAGTGTAGATGTCGTTTGTGATGTTTGCGATGGCAAGCGCTTTAACGAAGCTACGCTAGACGTCTATTTTAAGGGCAAGAACATCAATGATGTGCTGAATTTAAGCATTGATGATGCGTGCGAATTTTTCAAGGATATTCCAAAGATTTCAAAGCCGCTAGAAGTTTTGAAGGAAGTCGGGCTTGGCTACTTGACACTTGGTCAACCTTCTACGACGCTTAGTGGTGGCGAGGCGCAACGCGTAAAGATCAGTTCTGAACTTCGTCGCCCAGGTACTGGCAAAACTTTGTACTTGCTTGACGAACCGACGACTGGCCTTCACTTTGAAGATATACATCGCCTGCTTGATTGCTTGAATCGTTTGCGTGAACTCGGCAACAGCGTTGTTGTAATCGAGCATAACCTTGACGTGATTAAGTGTGCCGACTGGATTATCGATCTTGGCCCAGATGCCGGTGATGCTGGCGGTAAGCTCATTGTCGCTGGCACTCCAGAAAAGGTGGCGAAGTGTGCAAAGTCCATTACCGGCAAATATCTTGCGCCTGTCTTGAATGGTGAACATTCCAGTGCAAAGCCTTTCAAGCATCCTGTTGCCGGTAAGGATTACTCCTTGGATATTGAAGTTCACGGAGCTCGCAAGCATAATCTTAAAAATATCGATGTTACCATACCGCGCCACAAGATGACTGTCATTACGGGCGTTTCTGGCAGTGGCAAATCTAGCCTTGCCTTTGACACGCTCTTTGCCGAAGGCCAGCGTCGCTTTGTAGAAACCCTCAGTACTTACGCAAGGCGATTCCTTGGACGCTTGGACCGTGGAAGCATTGATCGCATTGACGGCCTTGCTCCTGCAATTGCTATTGACCAGGGGAGTGCAAGCCGTAGCCCGCGTAGTACCGTTGCAACGCTTACAGAAATCTACGACTACTTTAGAATCTTGTGGGCTCGTGCGGGCCAGTTACATTGCCTAGAATGTGGCAAGCCGGTTTCTTCGCATAGCGTAGCCGCCATCGTTGCAGAAACATTCCAAAAGAATCTCGGCAAGGAAGTAGATGTATTGGCTCCAATTGACCCTAAAAAGGCAAAGACTTTGGAACAGGTTCTTGTGGACCGTGGCTATCGAAAGATCCTTGCAAAGAACAATTGGATAACGCCTGCGGAACTTGCAGAAGCTGTGGGCCCGTTCTATGCCTTAACGGATCATTTGACTGTAAACGACAAGAATGCTCCGCGACTTGCCGAAGCCTTGGAACGCGCTTACCGCGATGGCGAAGGTCGCCTGTTTGTTCGCAATGCCGAAGGCTTTATGACGGCGTATTCTGAGCTGCCGGGTTGCCCGGAATGTGGCTGGTATCTGCCAGCTCCGCTAGACCCGAAGAACTTCAGCTTTAACACGCACTGGGGCGCTTGCCCTCGCTGCTTTGGCATTGGCGTAGACCGTCTAGGCCATGTTTGCCCAGAGTGTAACGGCGATCGCCTAAAGCGTGAATACAGGCTTGTTGAAATTGGCGGCAAGAACATTATCGCAGCAAGTAGAATGAGCATTGCCGAAGCTCGCGATTGGTTTGCTTCCTTGAAATTCGGCAAGGATCGCGAAAATGTTGCAGCTCCGCTTTTAAAGGAAATCATTGGTCGCCTTGACTTTTTGATTGGTGTCGGTCTTGGCTACCTTGGCCTTGATAGAACTGGCGATACCTTGAGTGGCGGCGAAGCGCAGCGCATTAGACTTTCTGGCCAAATTGGTAGCGGTCTAGAAGGTGTCATGTACGTGCTCGATGAACCGACCGTAGGCTTGCACCAGAGCGACACGCAAAAGCTTTTGCAAACGCTTTACCACTTGCGTGATCTTGGAAACACGCTTGTAATTGTAGAGCACGATGTCGAAATGATGCGTGCCGCAGACCATATCGTTGACCTTGGCCCTGCAGCGGGTGAGTTTGGCGGTGAGGTCGTTGCCGAAGGAACCCCTGCGGAACTTTCAGAGAAGGCCGCAAGCGATAAGTTCCCGCAGAGCGCAACAGTTCCTTACCTGAATGGCAATGTGCCCATGGTAAATCCGGAAGGCATTGCAAATGTCGCTGATGCCAAGGAATTTTACCAGTTCGATCATTTGAAGGCTCACAACCTTAAGGATTTGTCTGTCAAGATTCCAAAGGGCTTTATAACAACTGTCTGCGGTGTTTCTGGTAGTGGCAAGAGTTCCCTTGTAATGGATGAGGTCTTTGAACGCCTAGAAAAACAGTTTGCCGCTCGTGGTCGTAAAAAGGTTACAGGAACGGTCAAGTATGTAGACCAGTCGCCGCTTGGCGGCACTCCACGTTCAACGCCAGCTAGCTATTGCGAAATCCTTGATCCAATCCGCAAGCTGTTTGCAAAACTTGAACTGTCTAAGCTAAAGGGCTTTGCTCCGAACAGGTTCAGCTACAACTGCGGTGCTGGCCGTTGTCCAGTTTGTGAAGGCCGTGGCGCAATTTCAGTTGAAATGCACTTCCTTTCGGATGTCTGGGAAGTTTGCGAAGAATGTGGCGGCAAGCGCTTCAACAAGGAAACCTTGGAAGTCAAGTTCAAGGGCAAGTCCATAGCCGACGTTCTGGATATGCAAATCAAGGAAGCCCTGGAATTCTTCAAGGACCAGCCAAAGATCCGCAAGCCGTTGGAGCCTCTTGTAGATGTCGGCCTCGGTTATTTGCGACTTGGGCAAAGCGTTACGACTTTGAGCGGTGGCGAATCGCAGCGCTTAAAGCTTGCTGCTGAACTTAGCGGTAATGTCGGTGAAAATTCCGTGTACTTGCTCGATGAACCTACGAGCGGCTTGCATTTAAGGGATATCCAGATTCTTTGGAACTTGATTCGCAAACTTCAGGCACGAGGTGCAACGATCGTGATCGTGGAACACCATCCAGATATCATTCGCTTGTCTGACTGGTTGATTGAACTTGGCCCATGCGGTGGTGCCGATGGCGGCCACTTGTTAAAGATGGGTGTGAATTCAATATAAGACGCAAGATACAAGACAGAGGGGACTGGAGTCAGGTCGCACCTTTGGTGCTTGAGGCGTGAGGTCGTTTGTTACGCTCACTTTGAGGTGTGGGGTCGGCGCTTGCGCGACCTGGGTTCCCTAGAATGTTGAAATGAAAATTACCTTGGTGGAATCACCAGGGTAGAAAGCGCAAGCTCTTGCGCAATCTTTGAAGTAATCTTGCCGTTCTTGAAATCATAATCGAGTTCGGCAAGTCTCTTGATTAAACGGCAAAGAAGCGGGGTTCCCCAGTTGCGGGCGCGCTTTGGCTCGTTATTCTTTTTTGTAAAGATAAATTCGTTGATGCCAAGCTCCTTGGCAATCTCGCTCGGAGACATTCCCTTGTCGAGCATGGAGCTTGTGTGCAAAAGCTGCACCGCGTAACTGAACAGCGTAGAAACAATCTGGACACCTTCAACGTTGCGGTCAACCATGAGTTCATGAAGCTTTAGAACGTATGCACGTGCGTCGCGGTCGCCGAACGAATCCTTGATTTCGTACGGCGACATTTCGCGCTGAGGCACAATGATGTTGCGAACTAGTTCTTCAGTGAAAGCTGGTGCCTCGGGCGCGAACAGCTGAACTTTTTCAAGTTCAGCCGCGACGCAAGCCGTATCCGTACCAATTGCATCTGCAAGGTAACGGCATGCGCCTGGTTCAATGTTCTTTCCAAAGTGGCTTCTGCAAAGGTCAAGAATCCACTTTTCCATTTCCCAAGGCTTTGGAACTTCAAACTTTTGAATGTCGGCCCCGGCCTTTTTAAGCGCCTTTCCAAGTTCCGAAGTCAAAAGCAGTTTTTCAAATTCCAAAAGCAACGAACAATCCGGTTTGCCTTCAAGCCATTTGGCGAGCGCCTTCGTATCAGCCGCCTTCATTGCGTCTGCACGCCGCACAACAACCGTTTGCGAATCCGACATGGCGAACATGTCGATGGAATCGCAGGACTGCATAATTTCGCTTGCAATGGACGGAATGTTCGTGTCTGTCGCATACAGAATCTTACGCGCCAAGGGGTCGTCCTTGCGCGCACCAAGCGTACTCGCCAGAAAACTATCGATTTTCTGGTTCTTGCTAAAAAGGTCAGATCCTACGAGAGCGACAATCATGATTCAGAGAATAGAATTGACAGGGGACAGGAGTCAGTCGGCTGTAGTCTGTCGACTGAATTGTAACTTATCATGTCGTTGCGAGCGCAGCATGGCAACCTAGGGCCACGTTCTGGGGCATATCGCATTGCTCGTGATGACACATTGCAATTACAGCTTCTGTCGCGAAGCCCTTACTTGTAGTCGATGACCTCAAGCTTGTTTATGCCCTTCGGAGTTGTGTATTCCACAACGTCGCCACGGGTCTTGCCGATGAGAGCGGAACCGAGCGGGCTCTTGAAGCTGATCTTGCCGTTAAACACGTCAACGCCTTCCGGGCTCACGAGCTGGTAAACCTTCTCCTTCTTGGTCTTCAAGTCCTTGACGGTAACTGTAGCACCGAACTTGATTGTTTCGGAATTTGCGTCAAAGGCGACCACGACCGCGTTTGCAATCTGCTCTTCGAGCTGCGGCAGGCGAAGGTCAATGTGTGCAAGCATTTCCTTGGCTGCATGGTATTCTGCGTTTTCGCTAAGGTCGCCCTGCTTGCGGGCTTCTTCCATTTCATCCACAACGCGTGGACGGTCAACTTTCTTAAGCTTATTGTATTCTGCTACGAGCTGGTCGTAGGTTTCTTGAGTAACGGGTGTTTTTGCCATAGGCCACAAAGATATTAATTTTTCGTGCCCCAAAATGTAAGGTCAAAAGGCAAGGTGCAAATTTAACGCCTTCGCGATAACTTGTCGTCTTTTCGCGGCTCTTCTGTGTGGTGCGCGCGTACGATTTTTGCAAACCACCTCGTTTGAGCGTCATTGCTGGCATTCCCCCCGGGTCACTGCGACAGCTCCCGTGCGTTCCCCCGCGTCGCTGCGACAGTCCCCATGCATTCCCCCGCGTCACTGCGACAGCCCCCGTGCGTTCCCTCGAGTCGCTGCGACAGTCCCCATGCGTTCCCCCGCGTCGCTGCGACAGTTCCCATGCATTCCCCCGCGTCGCGACGGCAGCTCCCATGCGTTCCCTCCGTGTCTTTGCGAGCGTAGCGAAGCAATCCAGGCAGTCTCATTGAGCTTGTGGGGGAGGTTTCCCCCTCGCTCGCACTCCGTTGCTCGCTACCCCTTCTAGCGGGGCCTCAAACGCCGGCCCCGCAACGCCCCGCTTATTAATTAGCGCTTCGCGATTGAAAAAAGATGCCGTTTCCTTCAAAATTGCTTATAAAACAACTAAAAAATTCAATTTTATAAGTAATTTTGAAGATTTTACGGTCTAAATCGAGAATTCCGCCTGATTGGACCGTAAATTTTAAAGCAAAAATTGCCAATTCGTTGCTTTTCCATGGAAAAGCTTCTCGAAACTGCGATTTTTTGAGAAAATTACCCTTAAAAAACTAGAAAATACGTCATAAAATGTCATTGGCTACGGTCTAAAATTGCAATGCTGTCGTTTTAGACCGTAAACGTGCCATATGGACTATTTTTTGCACGTGACAAACATAACTTTTGCCCCTTCAATTACATATATTTTGCCCTGTAAATTTACAAGGAGATTTTATGTACACAGTACTTGAAAAAGGTGGCGTCTGCTCCCCGAAGGGCTTCAAGGCCGCAGGGATTTGCGCTGGCATCAAGGTAAGTGGCAACCCGGACATGGCTCTCTTGAAGAGTGAAAAGGCTGCACGCTGCTTTGCCGTATTCACAACCAACAAGGTTAAGGCTGCTCCGGTTCTTTACGACAAGGCCGTCCTTGAACATGCCCACTTTGCTTCCGCTGTTATCGTAAACAGTGGTAACGCAAATGCTTGTACTGGCCCAGAAGGCTACGCCGATTCTGAACGCACCGCAGTGCTCACAGAAGAAGTCCTTGGCCTTACTCCAAAGAGCGTTCTCGTTTGCTCTACTGGCGTTATCGGTCATCCGCTCCCGATGGATAAGATTGAAGCAGGCATTCCGCGCCTTGCCGAAGCCCTCCATGACGATGCTTCCGAAGAATTCGGCCGTGCAATCCTTACGACTGACCTTGCTCTTAAATCCATCGCTGTAGAAATTCAGACCGAAAAGGGTCCTGTTCGCATTGGCGGCGCTTGCAAGGGCAGTGGCATGATCCACCCGAAAATGGCAACCATGCTTGCTTTCATTACAACTGACGTTGGCATGCCGATTGATTTCTTTGCGGAATTCCGTGCAAACATCAGCGATTCCTTCAACGCAATTACCGTTGACGGCGACACAAGCACAAACGACACTTGCATCATGCTTGCAAACGGCATGAGCGGCATCAACTACTCTGACATGACTCTTTCTGAACAGGGTGAATTCCGCGCTGCTCTTGAACTTGTCATGAAGCATTTGGCTAAGTGCATTGTTCGCGATGGCGAAGGTGCAACGAAGCTCATTGAACTCAAGATTGAAAAGGCTGAAAGCCATGAAGAAGCCCTCAAGATGGCTCGCTTCATTGGTACAAGTAACCTTGCAAAGTGCGCCATGTTCGGTGAAGACCCGAACTGGGGCCGCATTCTTTCGAGCGCAGGTTCCAGCGAATGCCAGATGGTTGCTGAACACACTGACCTTTACTTTGGTGATGTCCAGGTTCTTGCCGGTGGTCGTCCTGTGGATTGCGATAGGGAAAAGCTTCACGCAGTTGTCCGCCAAAAGGAATACACTGTACGCCTCGTGTTGAATATCGGTAACGCAAGCGCAAGCGCATTCACCTGCGACTTGAGCTACGACTACGTCAAGATTAACGCAGAGTACACAACCTAATTATGACGCAAGGGGTACCCCCTTGGAACCCCTGCGTTCTAGCACTTGTTCGCATTCGCGCCAAGCACTAGATCCGCGTCGTGTCTTGTAGCACTTCGAGCTCAAGACACTCCTTTGATAGACGCAAAGGGGGCGAAGCCTCTCTTATAAAAAATCGCGACCTTTGAAGGTCGCGATTTTTTTTCTTCATCTTAAAAATTCTTCTGGAACCTTGTAGCCAAGGGACGCTAGCTTTTGCGCGTATTCCTGGTTCCTTAGGCGCTCCCTGGATTCCTGCATGAACTTCTCGTTTTCTTTTGCCTGTGTCCCGTTTTTTATGCGGAACACTTGCGCCATGCAACTGACACAAAGAATAAGTAGCAATAGAGCGATCCCCAAAGAACTCATTGAAATTTTTTTACTGTACTCAAATCTCCAGTAGAACCAGCCCGCGGCTGCGATAGCTCCTATCAATGAAAATGCAGCGCATTTCAAGTAGAACTTTGCATTCAGGCTGTTGGAATCTAACCCAGTTATTGCAACTTCCTTGAATCGCTTATCAATGTATTCTTCACGGCATGCGGGGCATTTTCTTATAATCGGGCCGTAGTTTCTTGAATTGCATTGGTCCTTGAATTGGTGCCCGCAATGGATGCATTTTGTTTCAACATATCCCATAGAAATATTCCTGTTGGCAACTTGAAAATATTAACAATCCGTTTTTGCCTTGGCCGTGTTTACCGTGTAAACGCCCAGTACAATCAGTAAAATAGCAAGAATTTGACTAAGCCCGAAAATGGCAAGCCCTGCAATTACAGAAACGATTGTAGAAGTCATTGGCTGCACATAATTGTACATGGCAATGACTGTTGGGCGCAAGGTCTTTTGTGCTCGCATCATCAGAATGTATGCAATGTATGTTCCGCCTACAACGACAAACGCACTTTCTAGCCATGTCAAAACAGAAATTTCCGCAAACGGAATTGCCGCAACGCTCTTAAATGTGAAAGGCAAAATCACGAGTGTCGAAAAAGAGAACATCCATTTCATGCAAGTTACCGTGTGGTACTTGCTAACGAGATTTTTAAATAGCGCAAGGTAAATCGCAAAACTGCATTGTGCGCAAACGCAAAGAATGTCTCCTAGAATGTTCCCTGCTTTAGCGTTTGTTGCGGTGGCGCTGCCAAGAACAAGCATCAACGCGCCGCTTACGCCGCACGCAATGCCGAGAATCTTTTTCCACGTAACCTTTTCGTGCAAAAAAATCGCTGAAGAAATTAAAGCTACAATCGGAAGAGTCGTTGTTACAATGGATGCATTGATTGGCGATGTTATGGAAAGCCCGATCGTAAAGCAGCACTGGTTGCAGACAATGGCAAAAAGCCCTGCAAAAAACAATTGCAGCAAGTCTCGTTTTGCCACATGTTCACTAGCGACTTCTCGTGAAAACAGGGAAGTAATCCAAAAGCAAATGGCAGCTCCGGCTACCCGGAATGTTACCATGTCGACACCCGTGATCCCATGCTGCATGGCGTCCTTGCCGATAGGGGCCATGAGCCCCCAAATTGCAGCGGCTCCGAATATGCTAAAGTGGGCGAGTAGTTTTTTTTTGTTATCGGCCTGCATTTGAAACCTCCGGCTTCAAGGCAAATTTAGAAATACTGTTGCTAAAAAAATAAAAATGCGTAATTTTTTGTTTTCAAAAGTCGTTCAGCTACCTAAAAAAGTTCTTTAAAATCTTATAAAAATATGTCTTTGTTGACTACCTATCTAAAACCTTCTATTTTTAGTGAGGCATCTATTTTGGGATTAAAAAATTCTAAAACTTTTATTGGAGATTGGTTTATGAGTAAGTTTGAATTTGCTCTTAAGACTGGCGCAGTCTTAATGTTTGGCGCCTCCTTGAGCTTTGCAGCTCTCCCTAAGGCAAACGATTTGGTTGCCGACATGGGCCTTGGCTACAACATCGGTAACACCATGGAAGTTCCGGGCAACCCGACTGCCTGGGGCAACGACTTCCCGACAGCTGAATATGTAAAGGCAATCAAGGCTGCAGGCTTCAATACAGTCCGCATTCCTTGCGCCTGGGATTCCCACGCTTCTAACGGCACAATCAATGCTGGTTGGCTTGATTCCGTAAAGACCGTTGTTGACCTCGTTGTTGGCGAAGGCATGTATGCCATGCTGAACAGCCACTGGGATAACGGTTGGCTGGAAGACCATGTTTTCGACGGTGCTGGTTACGACAAGACTGGCGAAGTAAACAGCTCCGCAGCAACCGTGGCCGCTAAGCAGGAAAGCTACTGGAAGCAGATTGCAACCAAGTTCGCTGCCTATGATGAACACCTTGTTTTCGCTTCTGCAAACGAACCGGGCGTAAACGACCCGTGGTTCGAAGGCGGTACTGATGGAGGCCAGTGGGGCTTCGATGAAAACCGTATGAAGGTCCTGAAGTCTTTCCACGAAGCTTGCATCAAGGGAGTTCGTGCAACTGGCGGCAACAATGCTACCCGTGGTTCGAAGGCGGTACTGATGGAGGCCAGTGGGGCTTCGATGAAAACCGTATGAAGGTCCTGAAGTCTTTCCACGAAGCTTGCATCAAGGGAGTTCGTGCAACTGGCGGCAACAATGCTACCCGTACCATCATCGTGCAGGCTCCGCGTACTGAAATAGACAAGGCCCCGCTTTTGAGCAGCAACATGCCGACCGACCCAACTGGCGCAGGCTACATCATGGCAGAAGTCCACTACTACCCATACCAGTATTCCTTGATGACTGCCGACGAAGACTGGGGTACACAGTATTACTACTACTTCGACATGCCAAGCACAACCGACAAGACCCACAACATGGGCTGGAATGTCTATACCAAGTCCATTGACGACCAGGCTCTCGGCACACCGAAGCAGATCGCCAAGGCTTTTGGCGAATTGAAGACAATGTTCTGCGACAAGGGCATTCCTGTTGTGATCGGTGAAATGGGTGCTGTCAAGCGTCTTGAAACACTTTCCGGTGCAAACCTGAAGCTCCACTTGGAAGGCCGTGCCGCCTGGTATGGCGAAGTGGCAAAGGTTGCAAAGGCTAGCGGCATTATCCCTTGCGTTTGGGATACCGGTGACGAAGGTGACGGCAACTTCACAATCATCCGTCGCCAGACCAAGAAGTACAGCGGCAAGGTCGGCGACATTACCGACTACGAAACCTTGAACGCCCTCCGTGCTGCATACGGCATGTCTGCTCTTACCGGCAATAGCATTGACGACAAGGTAAACGCAAGCCTTGACGAAAGCAACAAGATGCTCGAAGTTACCTATAGCTCTGTAACTGCAGACTCTAGCGAAGTCGGCACTGTTCGTATCGACCTCGGTGGCAAGGACTGGAGCCAGTACAAGGCAATTTCCTTCCAGGCAAAGGTTAATGTTGAAAGCCAAGGCCCTGCAGAAGGTAAAGACTACGGTTGGATGACTTTGAGCCTCTTTGCCATGAGCGGTTCCACCTGGACTTGGAATGATTACAACTTTGACGAAGATGAAATTTCTGCAGGTTGGAAGACCTACACAGTCCCGCTTGGCCCAGATGGTCTTGACATTGAAAACATGAAGTCTGTAAACGCTATCGGCATCAACCTCTATGGTACACAGCTTAAGGGTACAATCGCATTTGATAATCTTGTGCTTGTCAAGGCTGATGGCTCTACAGTCGTTCTTTCTAACTTTGACAAGAAGACTCCTACACTTGATGGCATTGCTACCGGTAAGCTTGTTACTTCTACAGCACCGGCTGGCACTAACGCAATCAAGGCTATCGCAGCTACAGGCAAGATGCAGGTGAATGTAACTGCCGGCCGCGTAAGTGCTACATTCAACAGCACTTCTGCAAGCCGTGCAAGCGTAACTCTCTTGAACGCTGCTGGCCAGGTCATTGCCCGCCAGAACATGGTTACAAAGATCGGTGCTAACGAAGTTGCTCTTGCAACAAATTACCATGGAACAGCATTCCTCGTGATTAAGCAGGGTAGCCAGAAGTTCACACAGGCAATTAACGTCAAGTAATCAACAAACTGCTTGAATAAAAGGACCTGCACGAATGTGTAGGTCCTTTTGCATATATGAAGACAGAAAAATATTCCCTGCATTTGAGGACACCGAGAAATCAACATCCACTAGATCCTAGCCACTAAACCCTAGATCCTAATACGCAAACTTTACAGCCGACAATTAAAGATGCAAGAGCCAGATACAAGCATCAGGTCGCACCTTCGGTGCTT
>DCGZ01000091.1:57398-85820 GCA_002314675.1 Fibrobacter sp. UBA1765
CTTTGAGGCGTGAGGTCGGCGCTTATGCGCCTAGAGGAAAGCTGTAGCCAGTCGGCTGTCGCCAGAATTGAAAACATATCATGTCTTTGCGAGGAACGTAGTGACGAAGCAACCCAGAAATATGTGGATTGCCACGGGCCTAAAGGCCCTCGCAATGACATTTCATTATTAATTATTTATTGTTAATTGGTGACTCCATTAATATGTCGCTCGCTTGTTATTAATTGAACATTCAGTCAACAGACGTCAGCCTACTGCCGACAACATGAAAATTGGCATGCTTCTTTCGTCTTTCGTCTCTCGTCTTTCGTCTCTTTTACTACATTATCGCCCGAAAACTTTATTTACTACTCAAAAGAGGTTATACAATCATGGGTATGAATTACTTCAATACACTTCCGCTGCGTCGTCAGCTCGAAGAACTTGGTCACTGCCGTTTCATGGAAGCTTCTGAATTTGCTAACGGCACAGAAGCTCTCAAGGGCAAGAAGATTGTTTTCGTTGGTTGCGGTGCTCAGGGCCTTCACCAGGGTCTCTGCCTCCGTGCTAGCGGTCTTGACGTTTCTTACGCTCTCCGCAAGGAAGCTATCGAAACCAAGCGCAAGTCCTACTTGAACGCTACCGAAAACGGCTTTACCGTTGGTACTTTTGAAGAACTCATTCCGAATGCAGACCTCGTTTGCAACCTTACTCCGGATAAGCAGCACCACAACGTTATCCCGACTCTCATGCCGCTCATGAAGAAGGGCGCAGCTCTCTCTTACAGCCACGGCTTCAACATCGTTGAAGAAGGCCAGCAGATCCGTGAAGACATCACTGTTATCATGGTTGCTCCTAAGGGTCCGGGTTCCGAAGTTTGGACCGAATACCAGCGTGGTTTCGGTATGCCGTGCCTTATCGCAGTTCACCCAGAAAACGACCCAGAAGGCAAGGGTTGGGACTATGCTAAGGCTTACGCAGTTGGCCTTCATGCAAACCGTCCGGGCGTTCTCGAAAGCGCATTCGTTGCAGAAGTTAAGTCCGACCTTATGGGCGAACAGACAATCCTTTGCGGTATGCTCCAGACCGGTACCATCCTTTGCTACGACAAGATGGTCAAGGAATTCGGTGTAGAACCGGCATACGCAGTCAAGCTCATCCAGTACGGTTGGGAAACCATCTGCGAAGCTCTTAAGCACGGTGGCATCACCAATATGATGGATCGCCTTTCTAACCCGGCTAAGATCCGCGCAACTGAACTTGCTGAAAAGATGAAGAAGATTATGCGTCCTCTCTACCAGCAGCATCAGGACAACATCATCTCCGGTAAGTTCTCCTCTACCATGATGATTGACTGGGAAGCTGGCGACAAGGACCTCCTCGCATGGCGCGCTGCTACTGGCGAACTCGAATTCGAAAAGGTTGCTGCTACCGACAAGGCTATCAGCGAACAGGAATACTTCGACCGCGCAGTTCTCATGGTTGCCATGATCAAGGCTGGTGTGGAACTTGCATTCGAAACCATGTGCTCCGTTGGCATCAAGCCGATGAGCGCTTACTACGAATCCCTCCACGAAACTCCGCTCATTGCAAACCTCATTGCTCGTAAGAAGCTCTACGAAATGAACCGCGTTATCTCCGATACCGCAGAATACGGTTGCTACCTCTTCGCAAACGCTTGCGTTCCTCTCCTCAAGGATTTCATGAAGGAAATCACCAAGGACGATATCGGCGCTGTCTATGGCGAAGGCAAGACCACTGCAGTTGATAACGAACAGCTCATCAAGGTCAATGCTAACATCCGCAAGCACCCGGTTGAAGAAATCGGTGCATGGCTCCGTGCTCGCATGACCGGTATGTCTGAAGCACTGAAGGGCGCAGACGTAGCTATTTATCACTAATAGTGTTTCACTAATAGTGATTCAAGGTCACTGAGCTTGCCGAAGTGACAAGCAATCGCAGTTCCGGGCCGCAAAGACCCGGGACTGCTTTTTTATGGAGGCTAATATGGCTGAAAAGAATCCAAAGAAAATGTCCCAGAAAACGGCAATCATTTTGATTGTTGGCCTATTGCTCCTTTGCAATGCCATCATCTTGATTGGCACTCATCTGTAGTTTTTTTTCGGCTCTTCATCAACATGTNNAGATAGCCTACGAATGGGAATCGGAATCGAGAGAATCATCTAGCAAGGCTGCCTAAATGCTTCCACACATGTTGATGATGCCTCTTTTTTTCTTGCAATTTTTGTTTTTAGAATATAGATTTCTAAAGCGGTTTTTTTTGCGGTAAGGGATTGCCGCAAATTTTATTTGTTTATGGGTGTTTTTTATGATTAGTGCATCGGAAGTTTTGGCGCTTGCTCCTGCCGCTATTGAAAACGGTGAATTTGTTGCATACTTTCAGCCTCAGTACAACCATTCCAATGGAATGATTGTTGGTGCCGAAGCTCTTGTCCGTTGGATTTCTCCAAAGTATGGAATGATTTCTCCAGCAGATTTTATTCCAGTTCTTGAAGAAAACAACCTGATTCCAAAGCTGGACACTTGTGTGTTTGAACAGGCTTGCAAATTCCTAGCCCATAGCAAGGAATGCAATCTTCCGCTGCTACGCATTTCGGTAAACATTTCCCGTAATGATATTTGCTGTGAAGGCTTTGTTGAAGGTCTTGATGCAATTCGTAAAAAGTATGGCGTAGACACAAAACATATCCATGTAGAAATTACAGAAACTGCAGCAGCAGTTGGCGAAAAGGAAATCATTGATACTGTTAAAAAGTTCCATTCCCTTGGCTACATTGTAGAAATGGATGACTTTGGCAGTGGTTATTCTTCGCTGAATGTCCTTAAGGATATCGAATTTGACGTTTTAAAACTTGACTTGAAGTTTATTTCTGGTTCCATTGGCAATGCCCGCGGGGGAACGATTCTAAGTTCCATTGTTCGCATGGCAAAATGGCTCAAGTTGCCAGTAATTGCTGAAGGCGTAGAAACCGTGGAACAGGCTGACTTTTTAAAGAGTGTCGGCTGCGATTATGTTCAGGGTTATCTTTATTCCAAGCCAATTCCGCAAGCGGATTACGAGGCCTTGCTGAACAAGTCTAACGTTGGCGCAGTTGTTCCTCAAGTGGACTTTTATGCAACAATCAAGTCTGGCAAGTTCTGGAATCCGGATTCGCTTGAGACCTTGATTTTTAGCAACTTTGTGGGTGCTGCAGCAATCTTCGATGTTCATGACAACAAGGTTGAAGTCTTGCGCGTTAACCAAAAATATTTGCGCGAATTCGGCATGAACCTTACAGAAAAGGAAACCATTGCTCTAGATCCTTTGTCTACCATGAACGAAGAAAACCAGAAAATATTCCTGGACATGTTGAACAGGGCTGCAGAAACAAGGGATGAAGAAGAATGTGAAACTTGGCGATGCATCCATTCCGGTTGTTGCGGTACAGAAAACTTCTGCATTCGTAGTTCGGCTCGCCTGATTGGCGAAAGTGCTGCGAGCCGTTTGTTCTACATAATGGTCAGGAACATTACCAAGGAAAAACTTGTTCTTGAAAGCATGCAGACCACGGAACGTCGCTTTAAGGCTGCAAGTGAACAGGCAAATATTTACTTCTGGGAATATGATATTTTGACCAAGGAAATGCGTCCGTGCTTCCGTTGCCAGCGTGATCTTGGTGCGCCGCCACTTGTGCGCAATTACCCGGAACCGTTCTTTGAAAATGGAATCTTCCCACCGGACTATGCCGATATGTACCGTGAAATGATGCGCAAGGTGGATTCAGGAATTGGCAGTATCGAGGCTGTAATTCCGTTGACAGCCAATAGGATTCCGTTCCATGTGCGTTATACCACCGAGTTTGATGAAGTTGGCCGTCCGATCAAGGCTTATGGCTCGGCAACCTTAGTCGTTGACAAGTAATACTTGCATAACATATGAGGCAACCTCCGATGAGGTTGCCTATTGTAATTACAAGGAGCCTGAGCAGTGTGTCTACCAGCATGCTTGCTGAAGTGCCCTTGAAACAGTTGATTGCAAAGTAGAACATGTCTGCAATGCAGTGTTCAAAACCGCAAAGAATGAACGCCATTACCGGGAGTACCACGATGAGCGGATTTGTTGTACGCTTGTAGCCTTCGACTGCAATGTACATGAGCATACCGCAGAAGATTCCAAGGATAAGCAAGCTCGGTAGGGTATCAAAGAGGGGCGGAAATAAATAGCTTAATTTTAATTCTGGTATCCTTGGGGTGTTGATGTCGAATGTGCGACCAAGGTGTTCCCGTATTAGTAGAATAATGATGAATTTCATTTTGAAACGGTCTTGAAAATAGACTTTTGAGTTTTTTTGAAGCAGGGGAGCTTTGAAAATGATGAGGCTTTGTTGAAGCAGTTACAAACTTGGAATTTTGATACGGTAGTCTCTATATAATACGTGTTGTATTATATAGAGCCGAAATGAGAACTAAAATAAAAAAAGATTGAATTTTGCGTTTTTGAACTATTGAAAATGTTTTTTGAAATACGTATATTTTTTTTAATATTTTAGTCCAAGGAGGCTGTATGAAAAAAATGTTTCTCACTGCGTTGGCTATTGCACCTTTTGCATTTGCCGATGTTTTGATTGAAGACTTTGAAAAGGATGACCGTGTTTCACTCCTTAGCGATAAGGATGTATGGTTTGTTTATACGGATTCCGCCGATGTCGGGTGCGCGACGTATTTCGATTATTATGAAGAAAAAAATTTAAAGAAGGAATACCCGGAACCTTGCTCCAAGATTAATACAGTCTTTTATGATTTGCAGTTTACTGACTGGTCCTTTGAACCTCGTAAATTCCGCTACGAAAACGAGGATGGTGAAATGGTTGATACCACCATGTATTTCCCATTGAGAACGGAGAGCCCGTTTACTGCGGCTGACCGAAAGGCTGAAGGTCCTGCTGTTGCGACGCTTACGGTAAACGAAACAAAAGTCGGTGGTTTTTTCTATGAGTTTGGCGAATCGCAGTTGATGATGACTCCTACTCCTACCGGTTACAATATTGCAGAACCTAATTACTGGTTTGTGCCGTATGTAGCGATGGGCTTAAAGACTTCTGGAAATGGTGTGGAATATGACCTGAGCAAATGTAAGGGAATTTCGTACAAGTACCGTGGCGAGGCTCACAGGTTCCGTGCCGACATGAGCACGATTACAGATAATAATTACCATGCAAAGACTGTTAGCGCTTCGAAGGCGTTGAGCAATGCGGCGTATGGCGGAACCACAAAAATGGTTCAAGGCTTTAGCACTGTCACCGTTCTTTGGTCGCAACTAACTCAAGAAAATTGGGGCGTTAAGAAAACTTTTAATGCTTCCAAGGTGTTTCAGCTTGTGTGGGAACTGAAGGGCGGTAATGAGGACCAGAACCCATACGGTTCCACAACAACGAATAACCTGTTTGACAAGCGCATTGTTGGCATTTCTTCTGATTTCGGGGATCTCGTGATTGATGATGTAACTTGTGTTACAACAGTTGCTTCTGATACGGAAATTCCTGTAGGCCCAAGAAGCAGTTCTTCTGCAAGAAGTTCTTCAAGTGCGAAATCTTCTTCAAGCGTAACTTCTTCAAGTTCCATGGAAGAACCTGAAGCTGTTGCCATGAATCATGCCCTTACTTCGAATATTAGCGTTCAAAGGCATATCGATGGCCTTTCCGTTAATGTGCAGAATCCGGCTAAGGTCATGTTTTTTGATCAGCAAGGCAGATTGATGAGCGCTACCGTTGAATTGAATGCAGGTTCCAACTTTGTGCCATTTGGCGATATGGCAAAGGGCATGTATGTTGTGGTTGTCAAGAGCAATAGCGAATCTAGAAGCTTAAAGATTTTAATAAAGTAAAGGCTTCGTGATAGATTAATCGAATTATTGATTCATGCGAAAGGCTCCTTTTCAGGAGCCTTTCGTTTAATTACTTTCTTCTCTTGGTGAATTCATCATGCAGCGAACAAATTGATTATGAAACTTTACCATGCTGTAAAATTCTGCAGTGTGATCGGTTGAAAAATACACGCAGAATGCGTCGCAGGGGTACATCTTGACTAGTGTGGATGTCCATAAACACCCTGGCAAAATAGATAAGCCGTATATGTTCTTGCCACCATAATCTTTTTCCTCCCTGTAATCGCTGTCGATCCAGCCGTCAGCCGATTTTAGATGTAACCCTGCAGTTTCCATACCGCCGACAAATTCAAAAAGTTCTTCGTAGTTTTGTTTGGTGGGCAAATGCCAACCATTCGGGCAGACGCCTTGGGGGTTTTGTTGATTGTATTTCGGTGCGTATACCCAGAAGTTTATGGTATTTCCATAGCCTGCGCCTTGCATTGTTGTAGAATAGACTGCTGCGGAATCTACCGCTGCGGGCCAGGTATACCATCGGCCTGATTCATCGCAAACTTCATTGCCCTCATAACATCCGTTCCCAAAGACAACGCGTTCGCCGTCCCTATAGATTTTATACATAAAGTCCAGGTTCTGGGCCATCCAAGTCTGTTCGCCGATTTTTATGGTGTTGTATACATGCTTGTTGCGAATGTCCAAAATTTCACCGTATTCGCCCTTTGCCAGAAGTTCCTGATTCAAGTATTCTGTTGAGGAACAGGTGTATCTGCTGCAGTCGTAGGTGCCTAGGGGCATTACCGGGGGCGGGCTTTGGCTGGAGTTTGACAATGCTTCACTAGAGCTGGATTCCACAGAACTTGAACTGGGCTGGATTTCTTCTGTAGAGGACGAAGTTGCCGAGGATGAATATTCTTCGGCTTCGCTGGAACAGGAATCATCTTCTTTGGAACTGTCGTTACTGGCGGACGACTGTGGTTCTGAACTGGAGCTTGAACTTGCGTAGGCTTCGCTGCTAGAGCTGGACTTGGCGTCTACACTGGAACTAGATTTGTTCTTTTCTTCATCCTTTGACGAGGAACTCGTCTCCTTGTCGGAAATCCAGCTTGTTCCATCGCATTCGTAGTAGGCGTCATCATTTTCCACAAAAATGATGACGCCCTTTCTATCGGAAACGCATTTTCCCAGATTGTAGATGGTTTCTACTCGATCATTTTTGGAGTTCTCGTTTTCCGAGGCCGATGTGGAGAATCTCCACAGGATAGAAGAAGCATGCTTCCGACAGAAGCTACTAGCGTTAGTCCTACAAAGCGCATAATAGGCTCCTGCTTTTTTTAGAATTAGTCCTTGACGCAACGAAGGGCGAATCCACGATCCTTTTCATTGTACGAGGAAGCATAACTGTCTAAGATGGATCCTCTGTAGTCAAGATACCAATAAACGGCACCGGTGTATTTTGTAGCTTCTGTTGCACTCCAGAAGTTTGCAAAATATCCCTCGTCGTCAAAAGCGTATCTGCTAAAGCTTTCTCTTGGATCTGCATATTTACCATAATAAGCGCCTGTTGCAATGGCCGAGAATCCGTAGGAATCCTCGGATGGCTTGCTACTGTATGAGTACGGATACCATCCCTTGGAGGACTTCATAATTCCGGTGTAGGCACCAGTAGAACTACCTTCCATTTTCGAAATGTAGTTTTTCACCTGAGTCCATTCAGCGGTGGTGGGAACGTGCCAACCATTGGGGCAAATTCCCCTGTGAGGATTTTCAATTAGGTCTTCGGTGGTCATCTTTGCATACTTAGGATCCAAATTCATTACTGCAGTCCAGGTATAAAGACGTCCGCCTACGTCGCAGTTGGCCTCTACGTTCTTGTAGCACCAGCTGTTGTCGACAAGGTTTGAATTGCTCTTGTCGTAGTAATTCAGGTTTTCTGCCATCCATGTCTGCAAGCCGATTTCTGTAGTTTTATAGGTCTTGCCATCGCGTGAATCCTTAAGAGTTCCGTACTGATAGTTTGGATTCAAATAGTATTCCTTCGGGTGGTCGTAAATGGTTGAAATTCGCCAGTTGCCGTTTCCGCCGTCGCAAACATATTCTGTTTCACGGTCATACGCATCAAAGATAGATGCAAAAGTTCCTTTTAGGGATGCTGTACAGTTTTTTTCGAGTCTATTTTCAGTGGTGGTGGGGTAGCGCCATTTGGCGTCGTCGCAAATGTAGAATTTGCCCAGGTTGTCGCTGTAGGCATTTGTCATCTTGATTTTCTCGCCGTCGCGTTCGCTGTCGCAAACGCCGATGTCATATACATTGCCGACAAAAATGCTGATGTACTTTTCAAAGTTTGGAACAGTTCCACCAAGTTCTTCAAGTTGTGTCCTTGTATTGGAGAACTTTCTTGTGGTATCCATGGCCCAGTCAGCAGTGGTTACCTTGGCTGCGGAATCGTTCCATTTACCGTCATCTTCAAAATCTGTTGCAAGAAGTGTCAGGCGGCTTGTCATGTCTGCATCGCTTAAGTTGCTTTGCAAGAGGATTGATGCGGCCAGAAGCTTTGCATCATCTTCTGTGGTTCCGAAAATGGAGAGGTCTTCAAAGGCGTGATTGTTGGTAGGCCAGCCGAAGGCTGCAAGGATTTCCTTTTCTGCCTGCGATTTGGCTGCTGGAACGTTCTTGAACTTTCCACTTTCGACAAAAAGATTTACAATTCTCTTGTGTGTCAAATGTCCAAGAACATTTACGTTTGCCGAGGTTCTACCGTTTAAGTCAATCATTGACTTTAAAGCCATTTGATTAGCTGTCTTTTTTGCGGTGTTTTCGTTGTAATAGTAGCCGTTTGCCTGGAGCATGGCGTATTGACTTTTGAGAGTCACCTTGGTTGATGTGTATGCACCGAGATCGGTTGAAACTTCCCAGTCAAAGGACGTTCCTGTTGGATCAAGGACTTCGTCAAGTTCAGAAAGCTTGATAGTAGAACCTGATGCGTACGGGCCCTTTTCGGCAACGCCAGTGAACGTCATCTTGGTGATAGCGACATTTTCTACAACTTTGTCCGAAGGGACTACACTGGAACTGGATTCCTTGATGCTGCTGGAACTTGTCGTGGAACTGCTAGATGAATTCGGATGATCCTTGCTATCGCTAGAAGATTCAACTTTCGATGAAGATGAGGTTTCCTTTGAGTCGGAGGATTTTTCTGTAGATGTATTTTCTCCCTTGGAGCCAGAAGACTTTGGTTCGCCAAGATTATTCCAATGCTGTCCATCACAAACATAGTCTGCATTTTCATCTTCGACAAGAATGATTTCACCCTTTCTTTCGGAATCGCATTTGCCCAGGTCGTAGATGGATTCTACCTTGGTGCTGGAATTCCCGTTTTCTTCTGTTTTGGCTCCCGTGGAGGAATCTTCTCCGCAGGCAGCAAGCAATAACGCAGTGCTTAAAGAAATAAGTTTCTTCATACCCACCTCATTTTTTTATTTATTGTTTTTAATCTTTTAGGCAGCGGACAGACATATACATGTCTTCTGATACATTACTTATTCCAACGCCACCCATGCCGTGCAGGAAATAGACCATCATGTTATAACCGTCTGCATCAACAGAGGATGTCCAAAGATGGGAATCAAACTTGATTGTTGACCCGTAGACTCCGGTTGCAGTGGCAAAACTGGCTGGCAATATAGAGAAGTTATACTCATCTGTTCCGGCGTACTTTTCAAAGTTTTCTTGAAGAACCCAGTTGCTTGTAGATTTCAGCTTAATGCCTGCAACATCGGTGCCGCCCACATATTCAAATAGGACTTTCCATTCATCGAGCGAAGGTAGATGCCAACCTGTGGGGCATGCCGTCATGGCCTTGTCCCTTTGGTATAGGCGTCCGTAGACATCGCATTGTATATAATTATCGGAATGGCACCGGGAGCTTCCTACAGGACCTGCATATTGCAGATTTTGGGCAAACCAGGTCTGATTGCCGATTTTTACAATCCTATACACGTGGTTGTCACGAGGGTCCTTGAAAGTTTGAACTTCGCTAGAGCCTTCTTCAGACTTCACGGAAGATGAAGACTCTTCGCTTTTGACGCTTGATGAAGATTCCTCTTTCTGTTCATTGGAAGACGACTCATCGTCCTTGGCTTCCTGGCTATCGTCAGCATCCTGGGAGCTCGACAAAGGTTCGTCCTTCTGGCTGCTTGAAGAAGGTCCATCATTCATTTGGCTTGAAGAGGACAGTTCTGTTTTTTGGACGCTAGACGAGGATTCCTCGCTAGAGCCGATTTCATCGAGGGGAGACCACTCACCGGAATAGCAGACAAATTCCCTATCCTCATCCTTGACATAGATGATGGAACCTTTTCTGTCGTCCTTACATTTTCCCAGTTCATAGATTGAGCCAACTTCAGAAATTTCCTTGTCTTCTGGTAGTTGGGTTGCTGTGTTTGCAGATGTAGAATCTCCGCTACATGCGTAAAATGCTGCACCCGCAATAAAGGTAAAACCGGTAATACCGAACTTTTTCATAGCAGTCTTCCATCAAGTTCTGAATTTTATTAATCCTTTATACAACGAACGGAGTAGCCTCTGCCTTTTTCGTTGTATTGAGCATCGTGATAATCAAAGGTACTATTGCTATAGTCAAGATACCAGTAGGTTGCACCATTCGCCTTCTTGCCCTCAGTAGCAGACCAGAAATTGGCAAAGTAACTGGCATCATCAAAGATATACCGACTGAATCGTCCATTCGGATCCCTGTATGGACCATAGTAGGCTCCAGTGGCAATTGCAGAGAATCCGTACGGGTCTCGGGGTGTAATGAGAGGGGCATTAAAATCATACCAGCCAACCTTGGACTTCAGCTGTCCGGAACCGTCATTGAAGCCAATTTTTGAGTAGCCTTCCATCATAGCCACATACTCCCTAAGTACGTTGAACTCGCCCGTACCAGGAACATGCCAACCTGCAGGGCACAGACCCTGATGAGGAATCTTGATAACACCCGTTCCGGATGCAGAATCGGAATTGTACTTGGAATCCAGGTTCATGGCTGCGGCCCAAGTATAGAACCTACCGCCCACTTCGCAGTTTTCTTCAAGATCTTCATAACACCAGGTGCTATTCTGCAAATTCGCGTTGCTCTTGTCATAGTAATTCAGGTTTTCCGCCATCCAAGTCTGGGTTCCAATCCTTACTGTCTTGTAAGTCTTTCCATCGCGGGAATCATTCAATGTTCCGTAACTAATAACGGGATTGAAATAGTTGCTCTTTGGATAGTCATAGACTCCTGCCAGTCTCCAGTTTCCGTCACCGGGGCAATACCAATCCAGAGATCCACTAGTGGTCCCCTCGTGTATAATGGTCCCCTTGTTTTTACCAGCGCAAGCGAACATAAGGCGCGTTTCGGACGAAGTTGGCTTGCGCCATTTGCCTCCGTCACAAATGTATTCCAGACCTAAATTCTTACTATAGGGATTTGTGATTTTGGCCTTTTCGCCGTCCCTATTTTCAGAGCAGACGCCAATGTCATACACAATGCCAGCAAACTGGTAGATATACTTTTCAAAATTCGGAACGCGTGGACCGACCTCAAGCAATTTTTCACGGATTTTAGTAAAGGACCTGGTAGTATCCATTGCCCAGTCTGCTACGGCGATTCTTGCCGCAGAATCGTTCCATATACCATCATCTTCAAAATCAGTGGTCAAGGAAGCAAGACGACTTGCAAAATCGGCATCGCTTAAGTCACCTTGCAGAAGAATCGATGCGGCAAGCAGCTTGGCATCATCTTCGGTATTGCCGAAAATGCTCAAGTCTTCAAAAGCGTGGTTGTTTGTTGTCCAGTGGAAGGAGTTCATCACTTCCTTTTCTGCTGCGGACTTTGCTGCCGGTACGTTCTTATACTTGCCGCTTTCTGCAAATAGCTTGATGGTTCTCTTGTGTGTTAAATGCCCAAGAACATTCACGTTAGCAGAATTTCTATCACTTAAGTCAACTAGGGACTTGAGCGTAAATTGCCCAGATGTCGTTTTGCCTGTATTCTCGTTATAGTAGTAGCCACTAACCTGCATCAATGCATACTGGTTCTTTAACGTCACCTTTGAAGATGTGTATTCGCCCAAGTCAGATGTCGCTTCCCATTCGAAGGAAGTCCCAGTGAGGTCCAGAACATCGTCAAGTTCCGAAAGCTTTATAATGGAGCCTGCAGCAAAAGGCCCTTTCTCTGCAACGCCTGTGAACGTCCGTTTTGAAATAGCGACGTTAGCCACGGTTTCGTTTGCTCCGTGAACGCTGGAACTAGATTCTGTAATGCTGCTAGAGCTGGATTTTGCAGTGCTGCTAGAGCTGCCTACAGAACTACTGGATTGTGCTTGAGGATCCTTGCTGTCGCTAGAAACATTGTTTGAAGAAGAATTTCCATTGGAGTCAGATGATTTTTCTGTGGATTGGTTTTCTTCGCTGGAGCTAGACGGAGTGCCTAGTTTTTTCCAATTGCTTCCGTCGCACAAGTATTCTGCATCTTCATCTTCAACAAAGAGTATGTCACCCTTTCGATCCGTCGAACACTTACCTAAGTCGTAAATGGTTTCTACCTTGGAACTAGAAACTTCGCTGTTCTCGTTGGAACCGGTAGAAGAATCGCCTCCGCAAGCAGCCAAGAAAAGGCTAGAACAAATGGAAGCTATCAAAATGGATGACTTGATTTTGTTCATATAGAATCCTTGCTTTATTGCAACAAAAAATATTAAAATTTTATTCTTCTCTCAATGTTGTGTACAGATTTTTGTCAGTATAACGAAATTTAAATTTCTATATGATACGATTTGTATTATATAGACAAAAAAGTGAACTAGAAAAAAATTTTTTTTGAATATATGGAATTATTCTAATAACTTGATTTCATTTTGAAACGACCCCGAAAAGAGATTTTCGGGGCATTTTATTTTGAAGCAGTGGCGCTTTAAGGTCTTAAAAAATAATTGGCAAAATCCTTAAAAAATGCAATTTTAGCATATATTCGCAAATTTTTAGCTATGCAACAAGCTCTTGGCACTCTTTTTGCTATCTATATGGCACAAAAAAGAGTAGAAACAATTGATGGAAGCTTTTCTCTCGTCTTTTGTCTTTCGTCTTTCGTCTAACACATAGGAGTAACAAATGGCAACCGAAAAAATGGAATTCCAAACCGAAGTTAAGGACCTTCTGAACTTGATGATCCATTCCTTGTACAGCAACAAGGAAATCTTCCTCCGCGAACTTATCTCTAACGCAGCCGACGCACTTGACAAGCGTCGCTTCCTTTCTGTCTCTGATGCAAGTCTTTTGCCGGTTGGTACCCAGCTCCGTATCGATGTAACTCCGTTTGCCGAAACCAAGCGCCTTATCATTGAAGATAACGGTATCGGCATGAACCGCGAAGACCTCATTAACTGCCTTGGTACAATCGCACGTTCCGGCACAAAGCAGTTCATGAAGAACCTCAAGGACTCCGACAAGTCTAGCGTTGAACTCATCGGCCAGTTCGGTGTCGGCTTCTACTCTGCATTCATGGTAGCTAGCAAGATTGAAGTGCATACCAAGAAGGCTGGCGAAGAACAAGGCTACCTCTGGACTAGCGAAGGCGCTGGCGAATTTGAAATTACCGAAGCTCCTAAGAAAGATGTTGGTACAAAGATTACCTTGTACTTGAAGGATGACGAAGACGCAACAGCATTTGCTGACGAATGGAAAATCAAGGATGTTATTCGCAAGTACAGCGAATTCGTTTCTTACGGCATTTTCTTCCACCCAGAAATGAAGAAGAATGACAAGGGTGACTTGGAAGTTCAGCCAGAAGAACGCTTGAACAAGGACATGGCTCTCTGGCGTCAGAGCGAAAAGGAAATTACCGAAGAACAATACAAGGATTTCTATGGCGTTGTTGGCCACGATGCAAATGAACCTGCTGCATGGAACCACAGCCATGCCGAAGGTAATCTTGAGTTCTGGAGCCTTTTGTATTTGCCTAGCAAGGCTCCGTACAACATTTGGAATCAGGAACAGCAGAATGGCCTGAAGCTCTATGTGAAGAAGGTCTTCATCATGGACGATTGCAAGGAACTCTTGCCGCCATGGCTCCGCTTTGTTCGCGGTGTTGTAGATTCCGAAGACTTGCCACTTAACGTTAGCCGCGAAATCTTGCAGTCCAACAAGATCATTACCACGATCCGCAAGCATGTTATCAAGAAGACTCTTGAAATGCTCAAGAACCTTGCAACTACCGATGCCGACAAGTATGCCGCATGGTGGAAGGAACTTGGCATTGTATTGAAGGAAGGCTTCTACATGAACTGGGAACACCTTGATGAACTCAAGGAACTTTTGCGCTTTGATTCTACAAAGACCGAAGACGGCAAGTATGTAAGCCTTGAAGAATATGTTGCCCGCATGCCAGAAAGCCAGAAGGAAATCTACTACCTCATTGGCGACAACAAGGCAACAGTCAAGGGCAACCCGAACCTTGAAGCATTCCGTGCCAAGGGTTACGAAGTTCTCTTGCTCTCTGACCCGATTGATGAATTCATGGTTGGTTCCCTCGGTGAATACAAGGAAAAGAAGTTCCATGACATTAGCCGTGGCGACGTTGACTTTGAAAAGACCGCCGAAGAAAAGAAGGCTGAAGAAACTTCCAAGAAGACTTTCGCTGGCCTTTGCGAAACCTTGCAGAAGGTTCTCGACTCTGACCTCAAGGAAGTTCGCGTATCTAGCCGCTTGAAGGATTCCCCGTGCTGCCTCGTTACAGACGAAAACGCAATGAGCGCCCGCATGGAACGCATGATGGAAGCCATGGGCCACAAGCAAGAAAAGCAAAAGCGTATTCTTGAAATCAACCCGGGCCACCCGATTTGCGAAATGCTCAAGGCAAAGGCAGAAGCTGGCGAAGATCTTGGCGATTGGCCAAAGGCTTTGTATGGCCAGGCACTTCTTGCCGAAGGTTCCCAGCTCCCGGATCCTGCTGCATACGTGAAGGCAATTACACAGCTCTTGACTGCTGTGGCTAAGTAATCTTTAGGTCACTGAGCCTGCAATCAAAAGGTCACTGAGCTTGCAATCAAAAGGTCACTGAGCTTATGTTCAAAAGGTCACCGAGCTTACGATCAAAAGGTCACCGAGCTTACGATCAAAAGGTCACTGAGCTTGCCGAAGTGACCGCAAACAAAAACCCCAAGGTTATCGCCTTGGGGTTTTGCGTGCTTTAAATTATTTCCGGGTGAATTTCGCACCGAGCCAGAGAGAGGTGAATGGTTCGTTATGTACATCCTCGCCATAGCCAATCGGAGCGTCTAGTGCGGCGGCGCATCCTATGCCAATACTCCAGCGGTCGCTAACACTCCAGACATTTCCCAAATCTAATTTTACAGAGAAGCCTTCGTTGTTGATGTCGGAACCGTTTCGTAGCAGGTCGGAGCTACCTTCAACAGCGAAAATGCCTAGCGATGCTCCTGCGTAAAATCCGTGCATTGCTGATTCTGGATTGCGAAATGGAAATACAGTGACGCCTCCGCCCAAAAAGATTCTGTACACAGATTCATGCCATTCGTAATCATGCCATTCGTAAGTATCGCGCTGCGAAAAGTATTGGCTGTCGGTTCTTTTTCTATCGCCTTTAGCAAAGGAAATATCCAGGGTTGCATGGGGAGAGATGAGTTCGAAAAACATTCCGCCAAGCTTTATGCCTATTGCAGGGCCAGCTCCTTCAAACTCATCCTTGAAATCATAGGGATTTAAGTTGTCGCTCTCTGTTTCGTAATTCAAGAATGTGCCGCCGATAAAAGCGTCAAAAAAGAAACTGTTTGCATGGCGGCGAACTTCTGTTTTGCCTTGCGGAGTGGAATCATAGACACCGGCAAACGCTGTTGCCACAGATGCCAAGATAAACAGCAGAGCTTTATTCATGTTGAACAAAATAGAAATCTTGTTTTTTTGAAACTTTGTCTATGGAGGAATTTAACATTACTCTCGTGATTCATACAATTTGTCAAAGCGTTCTCGAACCTCTTCGCAATGACTTTTTGCATTTTCATACAGAGTTTTTCTCGTTTCATCGTTAGCCACGCTTAAGGTATCCTGTTTTACTGTAACTACGACAGGGCCCTTGCAATAAACATTTCCCACGGGGGCTCCATGAGAAAGAAAGTTCTCGCATTCACTTTCATCTGATGCAAGGGTAAGGTTTTCATTAATAGACCTTTTGACAACCTGCGCACCGTTAAATGAATAGTAATAAAACTCAGCAACGTGTCCCCCAGCCATATCTTTCGGGGTAACTCCGCAATAAAACCACAGGGAATCGTTGACACTGAAATCACAAGTCTTCGGTACAAAATCCTCGCAAAAATCAATATCCGGGACTTCTTCGAGAGCCGGTTTTTCCGGTTTAGAGATACCATCCTTCATCTTAAACACGGTTGTGATTTCGGTGGAGTCCCTTATGCCATACATGTCCGTATAATAAGCTTGCCAGGTTACTGTAGTATCCTTTTCAAGAGGTTCGTCGCTATACATGTATAATCCGACTTCATGTATTTTCGGAGTAAAAGGATAATCGATACGAATTGTTTCATAGCATCCGCCGATAGATTCCAGGTCCACCAGATTCACATGCCAAACAGAGTCACCATCGGCACCTACCGTATAATAACTCGAGTATGTCAAAAGTCCGGCATCGCTGGGTAGCGTTCCATAGACATCTTCCATTACATAAGGTGTTCTAAAACCGGCTCTCCCTCTGTATTTATCATATGTGTAAGAATCGTCAAAATCTAATTCAACCGTATCAAAGGCATCCTGCAAACCTTTCAAATCCATCTTTTCCTGTTCAATATAGGGAGGAATGGAATCGATTAGTCGTTTTTTCCCATAGTTGATGAACGTGGTATCTACGCGAAGAATGTTTATTTCCTTGTGAATTAAGGAGTCGCTATCGGTGTTGCGTTCCGCATGGTTTGCCTGCGCACTATACTCAACGTAGCAAGTCCTATACGTCCTTGTCAAACGGCAAGAAAAGTAGTTGTCTTCGATATCGCATTTCATTTCGCCGGTAAATGCCGTAACCGTATCCAGTTTGTTTTTTCCAGAGTAGTAAACAAAGCTGTACGCACTTGTATCGGTATACGTCGTATCGCAGATGTAGCCTTCCGGGCATTCGTCACCTCGAGAAGAACTGGAAGGGTCGTCGCCACATGCAGCGATAATCAAAATAAGCGTACAAACTACGGTGAAAAACGAAAATTTCTTCATACAACATTCAATATAGAATTTTCGTTTCGATACTCTAGTTTTTGTGGTGAGGATTTAGCTTCGCTTTTTTGGGCATAAAAAAAGAACCTCCGAAGAGGTTCTCAAGCAAAGCAGTTGTTCCTTCTACTTCACGGAAATGTTCTGCACCTGGTTGTTGACGCGAACAACGTAGCGACCTCTATGAGGCAAGACTACACTTGTGCGACCGTTGGACAGAACGTTCGAAGCGATCAGATTGCCTAGGAAGTCAAAGACCTGAACATGACCTTTGTCCGCGTTTACAACGTTCAATGTGAGGCCGGAAATTTCCACATGGAACTTAGGCGATGCAATCTTCGCTATTTCAAAAGGATCCTCTATCTCAGAGCTGCTGGAACTTACTTCAGAACTAGAAGATTCTTCGACAGAACTGCTAGAACTTACTTCAGAACTAGATGATTCTTCGACATAACTGCTAGAACTTGCTACAGAACTAGAAGATTCCTCGACAGAACTGCTAGAACTTGCTACAGAACTAGAAGATTCTTCGACAGAACTGCTGGAACTTGCAGCCGAGCTGGAAGATGCAGCAACAGAACTGCTGGAACTTGCAACCGAGCTGGAAGACGCAACAACAGAACTGCTGGAACTTGTAACAGAACTAGAAGATGCAACAACAGAACTGCTGGAACTTGCAGCCGAGCTGGAAGACGCAACAACAGAACTACTAGAATTTGCAATCGAGCTGGAAGACGCAACAACAGAACTGCTAGAACTTGCTACAGAACTAGAAGACTGAATAACAGAGCTACTGGAACTTGTAACAGAACTAGAAGATGCAACACTAGAGCTGCTTGATGGCATCACCTTGACACTATCGTATCTTGCATAATATGAGGTTGCCTTAGTCACTTTCTTGATTTCCGGATTCCAACCAGAAAAATTGTAAATCTTGTTCCCTGCAGGAGCCTTAACAGGAATTTCACCCATATATTGCGGAATACTGTTATATTCCCACATAGCCTTTTCAAGCACAGTGACTGAATCGTAATTAAAGAATGTGATTTCAAACTTTCTATAGGAGGAATCCATGATAGCCATATAGGACTTTGGACCGGTAACGGGTTCCAATGCAGGAGACCATCTAGCAAAGGAATAGACGTACGCACTGTCTTCATGGTTTTCATAAGAAGGTTCTATACCCACGTATTCTGGAATTTTACCATATTCCACGGTCACCGTATATATCAATGAGTCCGTTGTATGGTAACGCCTGCATTTCTGATAAAATGAAATTTCATAGCTTCGTACCAAAGAATCGTATGTGGCCTGGTATTCCGTGTCAGAAAGTTTTAACCAGCCATCAAAGGTAAACGAATATTGAGCTGTGGACTCTTTTTTGAGATTTTGGGGATAAGGAATGCTTCCATCGTCCCTTGTAAAATCACTCCATAGATAAGTCCCATCATCATTGAAAAATGAGTACATTTTTCGTTCAATGGATTTATCGCCATAGAACGCATAGAGCGTAAGGTCTTCATCTATGGGTCGGCTTATATCGTATATCTTTATTGGTGACGATGAATAGTACCATCCCAAGAAAACGCTGTCCTCTTTTTCTGGAGGAATAGGAGCATCGACTATACCAGTCGAATCCGTATAAACTTTTGCAAGAAGATTGGTACGATCTCGATAAAAGCGAATCGCGACGGAAGGGTGCTTGTTTTCATCAGCTAACACAGGCATAGATACACCTCTAGCCCAGGCCCTTTCGTTGGAATTCAACAGATAAGCCATGTTTTCACTATTCAGCATTTCTTCATCACCAGTCTTTCTGAAGAAATAATTTGAATACATTATTTGAGTGCTACCCATTGCTCCATATAATCCTGATTCAGCATAAGCGCCTTTTATCGTATTACTTGTGTCACAAACGGAATAATTCGCCCCCATAATAGATGCTCTGCGAAAGGCAGAATCAAGCTTTCCAACAATTGTTCCCAAATAGCCGCGAGTGCCAGATATTTTCAAGTCACCAAAATTGCGGTTATTCGTTATACGACTAGCTCCGGAATGCCCAACAACACCGCCTAACTTAGGGACGGTAATGTAAGGCGAACTAGCGGTACTCGTCACAGCAGTAAGATTTCCGTAATTCGTATTTCTATCGACGATTCCTGAAGTTCGGGAGTCCCATGATTTCTGACTTGCCGTGGTTGCCAGGCCAGCAATCCCTCCTACCATACCTCCATCGAAGCAAAATCCTCCAGCACAAATTAAGGTAGGAGATGTAAGGTAAAGTTTCATCTCCCCATAATTTTCGCTATACGAAACAGTGCCCATCAGGTAGGCGACAATTCCTCCATAATAACTATCAATATACGTTCCATTCTGAATTTTCCCATAATTTTTGCAATGAGAAATGACATTCAAGGAATCCTTTGCAACACCTACGATTCCGCCGGCTAAATACAACCATTTTGAAACAATGTTGGCGTAATTTTCGGAATGAGTCACACTCGTTTTATTTTCATACACAACACCGCCCACGTAATGGGGGTGGTTTTCGTCGAGGTCAAACGAACCCTTGTTGAAAGCAGAATCAAGTATCCCCTGATTTGTAGCAACGACTCCACCAATGTTTGTGCTGGAACTTTGGGAAACGATGGAACCGGAAAAAGTAACATTCGACATGGAACCGGCATTTTCACCAACAACACCAGCGCCATAAGATATAACGGGATCATAATCCACTCTCGCAATTGCAAACTTTACAGTTCCGCCAACGGAAACATTCCGTATAGAACCGCTGTTTTTACCAGCCAGCGTTCCAAAGACAACGTTTGGGCTCTCGAACGGTTCCGTTCCGTCTGGATAATTAATACTTAGGAAGTTCTTGTCGAAGTTGACATTTTCAATGACACCGCTCGTACCGACGTATCCAAAGAAACCGATGTTGTTGCCATTCGTGAATGAATAATCATGATCCTTTAAATACAGGCCTGTTATTTTATGACCGGCTCCGTCAAAAACACCTGAATAGGCGTTTTCTGAGCTGAAGGAAATCGGCGTCCACGCATGAGCACTTTCTTCATTTTCGTCGGTTAGTGAATCACTGAAGAAAACGATATCGCTCTTCAAAACGGCATTTAAATCGTTATGTCCCGAGTTGACCTGACCGGCAAACCAAGCTAGTTCTTCCGGGGAAGAAATTTCGTAGAAGGTCTTTCCTCCATTTTCAATGGTTGCCGGCTTCTTGAGGGAACCATCCCAGTCGGCGAGGGAAACGGACGGCATGATCGCCAAAGCCGTCAAGGCAATTTTCTTTATGCAGGATACGATATTCATAGATGATCTTTTCCAAAGGAAGAAACATTATGTACAAATATATATTTTTGTTTGCAAATTTCAAACGACGATATGTTTAGGCTAACTTATTCCAATGTCAAAATAACGACTCTTTTGTCAAAAAAATATATTTAAATCTATGAGAACCATCGTTGGCTACAGCAACTATTGAAATTTTGAAAGAAAGAGTACGGAAAGACAACGGAACCCCACCAGGGAATTTGCCCCGACGGTTTTCACCTGCCTAGCTATGAGGAATGGAACCAGCTGAATGAATTCATCAAGGCAAATCCAGAATATTTGATCTATTTCCAGAACCAGTACGGCGGAGCCTACGTGCGCTGCGTAAAGGAATAGCGTTTTTTTACCTACAATACAATCGATTACTTAATGTGAAAATACCCCCAGCTAAAGCTGAGGGTTTGTTTTATGCCACAAAAACTGGAAATCTAGGAGGGGCTGCTTGCCGGTGTATATGGCGGGATTGTTTTGAAATATAATACAGAGTTTGAATTTTATAATACATTTGCTTTGAAAACTATAAAAAATCCGTGTTTTTGTATTTGCTTTATATTGCTTTAGATGACTTTCTGTTTTAAATTTCTAGACATGATGGATTCGATATTCAAATACCTGGATTTTAGAAAGTACATGCAGGATTTTTACGACTTTAAAAAGCGTACTGCTGCATTTACGTGGCGTGATTTTTCGAAACTTGCCGGTTTTGTGTCGCCTGTTTATTTAAAAGAGGTTTGTGTCGGAAATGCGAATTTGAGCAAGAGGGGCATTCCTAAGGTCGTTAAGGCTCTCGGCCTTTCTGGGCGCGAGGCTTCTTACTTTGAGTCGCTTGTTGTTTATTGCCAATCCAAGAAAGATGTAGAAAAGAGGGATGCGTATTTAAATATGCTTTCTATGGCAAAGGATAATGAAATTCATGTCCTTGGTTCTGACGCATTCAAGTTCTATGATTCCTGGGTGCATTCCGTGGTGCGTGAACTTGCTCCTGCAATGCCTGGAGCCACGGCGAACCAGATTGCCAAAAGGTGCCATCAGTATGTTTGCGCGAAGGATGTGGAAAAATCGCTTGCGTTTTTGCTTCAAAGCGATTTGCTCAAAAAAACGGATGGTGGCTACGAACAGACGCAAAAGCACCTGATGGGTTCGCCGCAAGACATGGGCCTTGCCATTCGTTCAATGAATAGGCAAATGGCAGTTTTTGCGGAAAGGGCTCTAGACGCATTTTCTACGGAAGAACGAAACATTACCGGCATTACCATGGGCCTGAGCCAAAACGCTTATGAAAAGGTTGTTGGCATTTTGCAGGATTGCAGAAACAGGATTCTTGAGGTTGTGACTGATGATGATTGCATTGATCGCGTTTACAGGTTGAACCTGCAATTGTTTCCACTCACGAAGAACGTGAAGGATTTTGTTGAAAAGGATATTTGATGGAGGATTACCGTATGAAAAAGCAAATGATTTTTGGGGCCTTGACCCTTGCCCTTTTGGCTTGCTCCGATAGCGAACATGCCGGTGGCTCGATTACCGATGTCAACACGCTTGCAAGTGATGACAGCAGTTCTTCTGTAGAGGTAGAATCTTCAAGCAGTGTAGAAAATCAGTCGTCTAGTTCTGACCTGCCGTTTGTTCCAGAGGAATCTTCAAGCAGTGTTGTAGAAAGTTCATCTAGTTCTGTTTTGGAAAATCGTTACCCGCATGGAATAAACCCATTGGAAGGAACTGCTTCTGGGCACATTATGGATGCTAGTGATATCGTGAAGGATACTCTTGGTGATTTCAATGAGTTAGTATCAGGTTCAAAAACCACTTATTACTTCAAGTCGGAACGTACGAGTTTCTACTGTGAATGGAATCCTGATATTAGCATCTATGAAGAGGAACAAGGAATTTTCGTTCTGGCCTCTACTCATGGGGGAGTCTATTGGTCAACAAGTAGAATGGTTGAATCCCCAGAGGATAATAAGCCGTATATAATCAATTTGTTGGCAAATGGCTATTGGGACAAGGAAAAGTGCATTAGTGATTTGCAAAACTACAAGGAATGGTGCGCATCTTTGCAAGGTGATTTCGTTAATTATGGAACGGAATGTCAAGGAAGCAATCTGGACTTGTCTTGCGTGTATCCGAATAACCTCGATGGTGCGAGTGTCGGGAAGAATTTGGAAATTCTTGCCGAACAGGAAAAGAATTATTTGGAAGAATTTTGGATTAATGTAACGGATAACCGAGAAGTCTCTGATTCTAGAACAAGTTCTTCGTCATACTTTGAAGGTGTTAGCTCTTCCTTGGTTAGTTTTGAAGATTAGTTCTAGCTTATGGCATGAATTGCTGTGAGTACATAACAAAAAAATGCCTCAGTCTTTTGGACTGAGGTATTTTGCTTTGCACGAAAAAGAAGATTAGTCTTCTTCGACCGGACGCTTGGAAAGCTGCTTTCTTCTGATCGGGTCGAGTTCGGTCTTGCGGAGACGAAGAACTTCCGGAGTGACTTCGATGCATTCGTCTTCGTTGATGAAGGTAACACATTCTTCCAAAGTCAAGCGGCGGTATGGTGTCAACTGGATCATGTCATCGGCAGACTTGGAACGCATGTTGGTAAGGTGCTTACCCTTGGTAACGTTCACGGTGATATCTACGTCGCGGTTGTGTTCACCAACGATCATGCCCGGGTAAACTTCTGCGCCCGGTCCAATGATGAGGTAACCACGATCTTCAAGGTTTGAAAGAGCGTAGCTTGCTGCTTCGCCTGGTTCCTTGGCAATCATCACGCCGTTGATACGAGCCGGGATTTCACCCTTGTACGGTTCGTAGGCCTTGAAGATGGACTGGCTGACTGCGTAACCCTTGGAAAGGGAAAGAAGCTTTGGACGAATGCCGATAAGGCCACGGGACGGAACGTTGAACTCGAGGGTTACTCGGTCGTTGTCGTCTGTAACCATGTTGGTCATTTCGCCCTTGCGAGTCTGGATTTCCTGGATGCAAGCGCCGCTGAATTCGCTCGGAACTTCGACCTTGAATTCTTCGACTGGTTCAAGAAGCTTGCCGTTTTCGTCGTTCTGGAAAATGACCTGCGGAGAACCGATTGTGAATTCGTAAAGTTCACGGCGCATGTTTTCGACAAGGATTGTAAGGTGGAGAATACCACGGCCAGAAACCTTGTATGTAGAAGCACCGTCTGCCTTTTCGACAAGAAGTGCTGGGTCGGCCATGTGTGCGCGTTCCAGGCGTTCCTGGAGCTGGTTACCGGTCATGAACTTGCCACCGTACTTGCCTGCAAGCGGGGAAGTGTTGACGGTAAAGAGCATGGAGATTGTCGGCGGGTCAATGTGGATACGCGGGAGAGCAACAGGGTTGTTTGCTGCAGAAAGGGTATCGCCGATGTCAAAGCCGTCGAGGCCTGCTACGAGAATGATATCGCCCGGACCAGCTTCTTCGACTGGCTGCGGTGCAAGGCCTTCGTAACGGAGAACCTTCTGGATACGGAGGTTTCTTGTCTTGCCGTCTGCGAGGGACTGTGCAACGGTGAGACCTGGCTTGAAAGTACCCTGCTGAACACGGCCTACAGCCAAGCGGCCAAGGAAGCCGGAGTATTCAAGGGAAGCAATCTGGAGGAGCGGTTCTGCCTTCGGGTCGCCCTTCGGTGCCGGAATGCGTTCGATGATCTTGTCCATCAAGATGCTGAAGTCGCCATCTGGGTCTTCCATTTCGGCCTTGCAAATGCCCTTACGGCCAGAACCGAATACCTTGTCAAAGTCGAGCTGTTCTTCGTTTGCGTCGAGTTCGCAGAAAAGGTCGAATACCTTGTCGAGAGCAAGTGCCGGTGTGCAACCGTCACGGTCAATCTTGTTTACGACAACGATTGGGATAAGACCCATCTGGAGAGCCTTCTGGGTAACAAAGCGAGTCTGTGCCATCGGGCCTTCGAAAGCGTCAACAACCAGGATAACGCCGTCAACGGTACCGAGAACGCGTTCTACCTGGCCACCGAAGTCAGCATGCCCCGGAGTATCGACGATGTTTACGCGATAGCCCTTGTACATAACGCTAGTGTTCTTGGAAAGAATCGTGATACCGCGTTCACGTTCCAGGTTGTCGGAGTCCATTACGCGTTCATCGACTTCTTCGCCTTCGTGGAATGTACCGCACTGCTTAAGGAGCTGGTCCACGAGAGTAGTTTTACCATGGTCAACGTGAGCGATAATGGCAACGTTTCTGATTTTAGATTGATCCATATTTATCTCTTGATGAATGGAATTTTACATTTCGCGCGCAAATTTAGTAATTTAGAGACTAGAAACTAGAAACTAGAGACTAGGAAAAGTCTGAAAATAGTGTTTTTTTTAGTAAAAGTGCTAAAATTGTAGCGTTAGGCCCAGGTCTGTGTAGAATCCGTTGCGGATTGCTTTGGCGTTTGTTGAACTTTGGGTTTCTGTAGATTCTCCCTGATTTTTGAAGTTCCTTTTTTCCAGGTCAACAGAAAAGGGAATGATTTGGCTTGCGTTCCATTCAATGCTTAACGCTTTCTTTAGGGTCGGGCTGTTCCAAAGGACTATTTTCAAGCCAAGCCCTGCAATGCTTCCGAAGCTTTTTAGCTCCCATAGAAAATTCTCAATTTCTGTATCCTTGGTTATAAACTTTGTCGTTTCTGACTTTCGTTGAATGTCTAGATTTCCATCCATATAGAAAGCGTCGAATCCGATTCTTGGCTGAATTCTTGATGATTTCGAAGTGATTGTATAATAGATCCCAGGTACAATAATGTTACCTGAAATTTCAGCTTCTACCCGGAATGTTTTTTGCAAAAAACTAAACGAAAGGGTTTGCAAAAGGGATTGTTCCAAGGCCCTGTTAGGAGCGAGAGTTTCGTGAAACCTTTCGCCGTCGTCATCTATTTTGAAACTGAAATTTGCATATATTGCATGCAGGTCTATGAACTCGTTTTGCCATTGTACAAGTACCGAGTGCAGTGTGGTTTCTATAGGTAGGTAAAGAAAACGTTTTTGGTCGCCATCGTGTTTTGATATGGCGTAAATTTTGGAATCGATATCTACATAAAGATATTTGGCAAGCAATTTGCTGTCTGCAAAATGGTGCGCAAGAGTACCTTCTAGCACAAGGGTGTTTGTAGAATCTCGCAGGTAATATTTTTTTTCTGGATTGAAGGGGTCGCTTGCAAAAATAGAGGCGTTGATTCCTATTTCGTTGTCGTAGAAAGTTGCCTTGCCAAAAATATTCTTTTGAAGAATGTGCGATTGCAGGTCGCCCTTGATTTCTGGCAGAATGTCGTTGCCTTCTTCGGGAGTCCATTTGGCATGGAGTATCGTGGGCTCGCCGTAACCAATTCCAATGCCAAGCTCGTAATTCTTTTTGGAATCATGCAAAGAAGTTGCCGTAGAAATCCATGGGGTTCCGCTTACGATAGTTTCTAAGGAAATGTATTTGAAATCGGAGGCAACTCCGATGCTTGCAATTTTTTCGGAGCGCGTTAATGAAAGCCGCCAATCATCTTTCCAGATTATTTTGCCATTGTCTTTTTGGTACGAAGCCCAAATGATGCTGTTTGCGACTTCAACGGAATCTGTGATATAACAATTTCTATAAGCGATTTTTTGACTTGTGTTGTCCAATAAAAAAAGGCCGCTGCAGCCTGTGGTAAAGCTGCTAGCGGGTATTTCGAGGCTTGCGATGCAAGTTAAAATAACCAGGCATCGCAAAAGCATTTTTCTAAGAAAAATTACCATTCCTTGTATTCGTGATTACTGAAAACATCAACAAGATCCCAGAATTTTTCTGAGGTCATTTCTGGGAATACGCCACCAAATGTGATGTCAGGGAATACAATCAGATCGCGGAGTTCTTTTGTGGTGTAGCTTTCATGGTAGTGGTAATCATCGTCTTCGTAGACATGTCCGGTGGCTAAGTCACGGTAAGAAACTGTTACCTTGCCGCTTTTGTCTGTCAAATTGAAGATGTTTGCTATTGGAGAACATTTTGCCGTTGCAAAAACGGTCTTGCCATCTTGTACTCTGCAAAGGTCAGAATCGATTGAGAATTCCTTGCCAGTAATTTGAATAGTGTCTTGCTTTGATTCTTCATCTGCATATACATAGTCATCAAGCTCGTCATCGTAGACCCAGGATCCACCGTAAGTATAGGAGTATACATCTACGAGCTTGAATTTTACACTGCATCCATTTGTTTCAATGCCGTATGTTTGATTCTTGTATCCGGCATCACCATAATAGGAAAATTCAATAAAATAGCCGTCAACATATCCGTCGTCATTATAGAAATAGTCTGTGAAGTAGACGTCTAGATTTTCCTTGTTAAGGTTTGTTGGCAGTTGCCTCTTGAATTCCTTTTCAATTTGGAAAGCCGCGTATGCGGAGAAGGAAAATTCTTCAATCCACTTGTCATCGCTAGATGGCTTTAACCAGTCTTCAGGATCGACCATCTTGTGGTATGGCAGGTAATCCTGGAAGCCGTCGGTAATGTTGAAGAAGTTGCCGAGATTTACAACAACGGAATGCTTTTCGTCGATGTCAAACTTGATGTTGCCGTGGAGAGCATTCTTGAGGCTTTCGAGGGAATCAATTGCTGTCTGGAAATTCTGTACGCTGACATCAGCTTCTTCGCCAGAGCCGACAACGTATGGGTCGTGTTTCTGGGTTGCAATGCCCGAAGCTGCTTCCTTGATGCCGTATTGCAAACCGAGCTGAACATAGGAAATGGCGCTATCGAGCAAGTTCGGAATGTTCTTGTAGCTGGACTTCCAGTCACTGTATACTGTGCTGAACGGGCTGTCACTTTCAAGAAGGCTAATCACGTGCTTGAGTGCTGGATTGTCCTTGAATTCAAGTTCAGAATTTTGCAGGGTATCAATCCATGCGTAGCTTTTGTTCAAGGAAGCGTCTATATTCAAGCTTGCAACTGCTGTGGCGATTGACTTGGCAATGAACAATGCTCCTGTTGCCGGGGCGAATTCGCCCTTGTCAAGTTCGAATGTTTTACCGTCTACATCAAGAAGAACGGTAAAGTCTTCATTGCTTACAACGTTTCGCAAGTAGATAATTGCGGAATCAATTGAAGGAATTGCAGATGCAAAGGCTTCCTGAATTTGCGCTGTGATGACTTTCTGGTTTTCCTGTTTTGCAGAGACAGATGCCTTGAGCATTACGTTAGCTGCATCTTCTGGATCCATTTCAAAAATGGAGTAGCCACTTTCACTATCCAGGTCATCGATCAATTTTTTGAAAAGTTCGTTGTTGATAATATCGGTGGCTGTTGCAAGACCATAGCCAAGCTGTGCTTCACAGTTGTCTGGGAATGCTGTTAGAACATTCTTGAATTCATTTTTTACGGCAGCGCTTACAGACTGGGCCTTGTCTAGGTTGCGGTTGTAAAGAGCCTTGTAGAGTTCTTGAATGTCTTGCTTTGCAAGCTCCAGTTGCTGAGATGCCTTGATGTCAGTAGTTTCTTTGCAGGCTTCTATCTTAAATTCTGGAGTTTCTGGAACGCTAGCCTCGGATTCTGAAGAAGAGCTGCTGCTATCGCTTCCGCAGCCGTTCAAGCAAAATGCAAGTCCGCAAGATGCTAAGGTAATCTTTTTGAGAATGTTCATTTTTTTTTCTCCTTGACGCTTTGTAATAATATAGTAAGAAAGAAGACAGAGTACAGAGTACAGAGGACAGAGTACAGTGTATAGTGTACAGGCGTCAGGAGACGGAAGACGAAAGACGGAAGCTAGCAACTAATAATTAGAAACAAGAATGCGCCCGAAGCGAGTAAAGCGTACGCTTGCATAAACATTTTGCGAGCGAGCTGCCACTATGCCGAAGGCATGAAACTGTAGCTTCACATGTCATTGTCAATTCATAATTCTTAATTCTTAATTCTTAATTATCAAACCCTCTAGATGCGAAGCATCGACCTCAAAG
>DCGZ01000091.1:85888-89154 GCA_002314675.1 Fibrobacter sp. UBA1765
TAGTGCCGTTCTCTCGTCTAATATGTCCCTAGCCCTTAAATCCTTGCTCCTAACCCCTATAAAAATACTATCATTTGCCCCATGAACTTTTTCGCCGCATTCATTGTGCTTGCCTTAGCGTTTGTTTCGGCCTTTGCCTACACTGGTGAAGGTTGCCGTGAGGGTGTGCCAGTTGGCGAAATCTCATTTAATGGCTTAACTCGTACTAAGCCACATGTCGTAGAACGTGAACTAGCCATGAAGTCCGGTGTTCCGTATTCGGATTCCTTGTTTACGGCCGATGCCCGCCGCCTAGAAAGCCTGGATCTGTTTTCTGACATTCGCTTAAGTTGCACACAAAGTGGCGAAAAGCAAAATGTGACTTTGCAATTTGCTGAAATATTCCCGTTTATCCCTGCACCGGCTGGCAAAAAGACCGATCAAGATGGCTGGATGCTTGGTGGTGCCCTTGCTTACCTGAACTTCTTTGGCGAAGACATTCGTGCAGAGGTTCAATACAGAACATCGCTAGACCCGGTATTCGACAATAACGAATATGCGATTTATGCGTCTTCGCCTTGGCTTCTCGGCATGCCTGTTGGCTGGAATGTGGAATTGCTCCGTACCGACAGTTACGATGAACTCAGAAATTTTCACAACGCATCGTGGCTTGCCGACGTAGACTTGCAGTGGGATTTTGTAAAACCGTATTCGCTCTTGGTTTCTGGCGCGTATCGTTACGTGGAAGGTTACGGTCACATCCCGGAAGCAGGCGTCGGCCTTGCTCTTGATACCCGCGATTCCCCGATGGATTCTCGCAGAGGCCTGTACGAAGAAGTCATGGTGACTCGAGTCGGTGCGCATGACCTGCCAGAAAACTATGTGGAATATTTGTCTGACTTGCGCGGCTACTATACTTTTGCAAATCGCTTTGTTTCTGGAGCATCGATTCTATTCCGTTATCGCCCTGGCGATGTTGCCTTTTTTGACCGTTACCATCATGGTGGCGCGAACACGTTCCGTGGCGCAGAAAGTGACACGAGCAGGCATGGCGAACATGAAATGCTCCTGAATTACGAGGAACGCTTTGTGCTGCTTGAACGCCGCCCGGCAAGCATTTGGGGCGTGAACTTCTTTTACGGAGTCCAGCTTGTAGCGGGGCTTGACGGCTCGTTCCTTTGGGACGATCGCAACCCGGAATGGAATGACTTTTCAGGGGCGATCTACGGCGGCGTTCACCTGCTGATTCCTGCTCTTGACCGCATTCGCATAGAAGTCGGCTACGCTCCCGATACTAAGGAACCAAAGCTTTACGTTGGCCTGTACGAAAAGAATGTATCGCAGCGCTGGAGAAGCAGGTAGAACGCATGAAGGCTTTTGCTGATATCTTGCTCAGAATGGTTCTTGCGTTTTCGCTACTTTCGTTTTCTGGCTGTGCAGTTTCTGACATACCAAATCCGGTCGCGCGTGGGGCCGCCGTGGGAGCCATTGCCGGCGCCTCTGCTGGCGTTGTCATTGCGGGGGTTACAACAGCTAGTTCCAAGCTCCATGATGATTCTAGCGATGATGACGATTCCGACCATGATGACGAAAATGCAAGGCTTGCCCTAGGCTTTGTCGTTGTTCCCGTGGTATGTGCCGCCGTAGGTTCTGTCGTTGGCGTTGTATGGGGCATTTTTGATAGCTCAACGAATAAATCAAGTGATGAAGTTCGCAAAAAGAAACCTTGGCGGAATAGACGCTGATTGGCAATTTACATTTTTGAAATTTTTGTTCAAATAAGTCTACCATTTTACAAAAAATAATGTAAATTTCAAAAAACATTGATTAACAAAAAAGGAATTGCAAAACAAGGGAAAGTTTTGCTGAATTAAGGTAAGAATATGCCTATTAACTATTTGAATTTGCCGATCGGGTCCAAGTACCCGTACGAAGTGGATTGCGTTGTTGAAATTGGTAAGGATACCAACGTAAAGTACGAATACGATGAACACCTCCACGTTTTCCGTCTTGATCGCTGCTTGCTTAGCTCCATGAGCTATCCATGTACTTACGGCTTTGTCCCGAGCACGCTTGCCGATGACGGCGACGCTATCGATATGCTCATTTACGATTCCGCATCGCTTATCACCGGCACCGTCGTAACTTGCCGCGTTGTTGGCGCACTCGACATGACCGATGGTGGTAAAAAGGATTACAAGGTCCTTGGCGTTCCTGTCTACACGCCGCGTCCGATCCGCGATATCCATGATGTGGACCCGATGTTCCTTAAGATTACCCGCAACTTCTTCCAGTACTACAAAGAACTCGAAGGCAAGAACGTTGAAATTGGTGACTGGAAGGATGCTGAATTTGCCCGTGAAAAAGTGATTGCCGCTCACAAGGCTTTTTTCCAGCGCCAGGTCCAGATTCCAGAAACAAACTACCAGGAACCGGAACTAGATGAAGGTGCTGCGAACGCGCATCCGATTCTGCTCTAGGTAGGAATTTTGGTGGGGGAGGCCTCCCCCTCGCTTTAGCCTCTTCTTGAAGAGTCTAAAACTACCCCCTCTGCGGGGAGTTCCCCGCAACGCCCCCGAAAGCAAAAATCCCGAAAGTTTAAAAACTTTCGGGATTTTTTATCAACTTTTATTTGTTCCTGAAACAATCCTTGATCAAATCCGGGATTGCAATTGGGCGTTCCCTGGCTGTATCTATCAATACCCACGTGGTTACGGAATTGAAGATTTCCTTGCCGTCAGAAACACGAACGAATTTGCAGTAACGGTTCGTGGTAATCCTGGAATATTCAGGAACCCATGTAGTGCCACGAATTACGTCTCCAAGAAATGCTTGCGCCTTGTATTCAATGTGGTTTGTACGGATCATCCAGCTTGCGCCAAGACTTTCCATGACCTTTGTGCCACCGCAGGAATCAGAATGATTTATTGCAATGTCCTGGATCCATTGAACGCCGTACACGTTGTTCATGTGATTGTTGCGATCAATCATTTCGGGCGTAACAGTAAATTCTTCGGAATATTCCGTGAAATTTGTTTCTTGTTCCATTGCTGCCATTAGAAATTCCTTTTGTTAGAAGACAGGTCGCACCTTCGGTGCTTTTGGGAGTGAGGTCGTTTGCTGCGCTCACTTTGAGGTAATTAAGATGCAAGAGCCAGATGCAAGATACAAGAAAGATGACAGAAATCAGGTCGCACCTTCGGTGCTTTGAGGTATGGGGGCAGCGCTATGCGCCTAGAGGAAACGCTAATTACAAAACCTCAAACCTCTAGATGCGAAGCATCGAC
>DCGZ01000054.1:0-4858 GCA_002314675.1 Fibrobacter sp. UBA1765
ACAACTTCTCTATACCCTAACCCCTAGACCCTAAAACATGAAAATTAGCAAGTCTCTCTCGTCTCTCGTCTGTAGGCACGTAGTGCCGTTCTCTCGTCTAATATGCCCCTAGATCCTAAAACATCCAACCAACGTTTACAAGCATTCTGCCCGACTGTGTAAAGTCAATCATCATGGAGTTGTTTTTTTCCTTGCCCCCATGCTTTCTAAAGGATCTGGAATAATTGTGGTACCAGTCAAAACCGCTTGCAATGTAGACGTAGTCAAACATTTCAAATCTAAATGAAAGGCCGTAGTCATACCCCCAAATAAAAGAACCGCGGTAAGCGGAATTTGCTAAAAAATTGTATCCGGTAATGAACCCTCCGTTCAATACCATGAGAACGTCGTAAAGCGGTTTACCGTTCCAAAAAGAATTGACAAGGCTTAGCCTAAATTCTGCACCCCATTCAAGGCTTATTCTATGGTTATCCGAATGCCCCTTGACATCGCAAGAATCAATGCTGTTTTTCTCCATTAGTCCGTAGCCTTCGTTCAGGTTCTTGTCGAAGTATCGGATATTTGCATATTGATAGGAATATTTGCTATAGCTATGGATATGCGGAGTGATAATACTGGAATTGTAAATCCCGAACTTGTTTGAAAGTTCTACGTCGGCCTCGTATTTTCTCCCATCAAGATAATACTTGATTTTTCCGGAACCGCGATCAAAATCTGCTAATTCTAAAAACGCTCCGATCGAGTTCTTTTTTGAAACGGGTTCAAAAGAATTTTTATCAGCCGAAGCCATGCAGAAAAGGATTAAAACAGAAAAAAAGGCTTTGAAAAGAAATTTCATAGGGCGCAATTTATCTTTTTCTTGGCGTTGTGTTAACTCCTAGAGCCCTTTTTGTAGTATTCATAGGCTCTAAAATATGAAAAAACGGCTTGAAAATTGAAATTTTACAAGAATAGGAATAAAAAATGTGTTGAAAATGTTGAAAAATGGTTAAATTTTAGCCGTAAAATATTGGAGTATATATGAAAAAATTCGCTCTTTCTGTTTGCGCAGCAGCGCTTTTGATGGCAATGACCGGTTGTGACGACAAAATGGATCCAAACGATCCGCAGTCTGTTCGTAAGTATCTTGAAAAACAGAAGATTGCCGTTAGCGGCAACAACTTTGTGAACGCAGCTGTTAGCGGCGATACCGCAAAGATGACTCTTTTCTTGCAGGCAACCTTTGAAATCGATACTCCAAATGATGCTGGCAACAACGCTGTTGCAATGGCAGTTAACAAGGGCAATGTCGATATGCTTAACTGGCTCTTTGCTCATGGTGCAAAGGCTAACATTACCAACAGCCGCGGTCAATCCGTTCTTGAAAATGCTGTAGAAATGGGGCACAAGGAAGTTACAGCCCGTTTGCTTGAACAGCTCAAGGCAGAAAATGTAGAACCGAGCAACATGACCTCCTCGGTAATCTTTGCTGCAAACAAGGGCAATGCAGAAATGCTCCAGATTCTTGGCGATGCTGGCGTTCCTCTTGAATTCCGTGGCCCAGATGGTTTCTACCCGATCCATATCGTTGTCAAGTATGGCAACTACGACGCTCTCATGTACCTTCTCAGCAAGAAGGTTGACGTGAACGTTCTTGACAAGGAAGGCTATTCCGTTCTTGACTGGGCTAAGAGCGCTGGCTATACCCGCTTGATCAATGCTGTCAAGAAGGCTGGCGGTAAGCACACTGCCAAGGGTCTTAAGGATCTCAAGGGCTAATTTTTCGCCGAAAAGGCTTAAAAAAAGTTTCTGGGTCATTCCCAGGGACTTTTTTTTATATATTGTTTTGTAATATTTTTGAAAGTTTTTTTGTGGTCGCTTTTATGATTATGAGTTTTGTGCTTCTCTTCTTTTTGCTTGTCGCCATTGGAGCCTTGGTGCAAATGTTCTTGCGCTATCGCTATTTGCGAGGCTTCTTTAATGAAGTTATCGGTTCGCAAAGCAGCACGGTTTTAATTTTATCTGAAAACCTTGTTTGTACCCATATATTCCCTTCGAAAGAGGCTGATAAGTTCGAAACGGTAGCACGAGACAATAAAATTGATTTTATTTGTGCAGAGGAATACAAGTCCTCCCTGCTTGCAAGTATCGAAAGGACTCGCGCGCAAGGTTATTCTCCTGATACTGTTGTTCGTCTTTCTGGCGCCCTTGGTGGCAATTGGTACAAGGTGTCTTTCGCTCTTTCTAAGACCGGTGATGTAACGCAGTTTATTAGCTACTGGACACCTGCAAACGATCTTATGAGCTTGCAGAAGGCAGAGCATGAAAGCCGTCAAAAAATAGAAGCTTACCAGGGGACTTCGTTTGACATAGTCTGGTGCATTGATGTAGAAAAGCGTCAGGTAACCTTATTCAATGATGTCACCGAATCTAGGCATGGTGCTATTTCTAGAGCGGCAGGTGTGTACGACTTGCGAGAAATAGTGCTTTTGCAAGATTACCTTTTCTTTGAAGAACGATTGAATTTACGCATTAAGGATTTTGTAAAGTTCGGGGTTGACTTTGGCTCTGACCATATTTTGAATTTGCGTCTTCATGCGCCTCGGAATACTACGGTTTGGCATTCGCTTAAAGGGATTCTTGTACGTGGAGACGATGGCAGACTTTTGATGTATGGAACAACGCATCGCTTAGATAAATTGCAGTTCCCGGATGCTAGCGCAACTGATTTTAGCAACCTGTTTAGCAGATTGCAGAACAGCTCTGTGCTGAGGATATTCTGGTGCGATATGGATACTCAGATTCAAGGTGGAAACGCAACCTTCGCTCGAGATATGCATGTGAATTCCTTGAGTGAACTGACGCGCTTTAACCTTTCTGAAAAATTTGAAGGCACAGAAAGGCATGGAATCGAGCTGATGTATTCTATGTTTACCAAAATGAAAAATGAAAATTACAGCGGCCCTATGGGCAATAATATTTCATTTCCTGCCGAGCTGGAAGAAGGCTTTATAAAAGGCGGCGTAGAGTTGATTCCTATTACAGATGCCGATAGCCAGTTGACGGGTGCGCTTTTTGTTTACTGGATTGAAAACGAAGGCCGGCTTATTTAGTGTTTGTGCTAAAATAAAGCCCTGTCTTCTACGGCAAATCAAGAGAGCTTAAAGAATTAATTTAAATTTAAGGCAACATGAAAGATTTATTAAAAAATGTTGCCGTTTTTTTGACGGGCGTGCTTCTTTTTTCAACGGAAGTGCTTGCGTCGTCTCCGGTTGTTTCGGCTGAGCGTACTCGAAACCTGCGCTTGCTTGAAACTGCGCCGATGCTTTTTGAATACCATCGACAAACTGTTGGCGATGAGCCTCAGTTCTTTACGTACCCGCGTCGTGATACCACGTTCCGCAAAAATTTTGCCAGAACAGAAGGCAACGCGCTATTGCTTTACGAAAATAACTGTGGCGGCTCCCTTTCTGGCCATGGTACGGCCTTTAATTGTGCCGATACGTCAAAGGCTTCTAGAATCGCCCTTGCTGTAAGCCTTGTCGGGGGCCTGGATTATCGAGCAAGCGAAGCTCTTGGCGATACGATTTGGCCTAGTGTCGATGGTGGAATCTATTTGCGCGGCTATGCAGATTCTATTGACTTTGTATTGGATGCCCGCATTTATGATGAAGGACATTCCGCAAGTTCACCTCGTTCTTGGGACCGTGAATTTCTTGAAAATCAAAAAGGCGAAAATAATTCTGGCGTAGAATATACAAGCTATGCACGCTATAGAACGCACTTTGCCTTGAACTATGATTGGCTTCGCCTTGACTTTGGTCGCGATGTAATGCACTGGGGCCCAGGTTATTACAATAACTTGAGCTTGAACCAGTTCGCGATTCCATACAACATGATGTCCTTGGACATGCAGTTTGGACCGCTCCGTGTAATGAGCTTTTATGCGGACCTTCGTATTTATAGCAGCATGAGCATGAAGAACAAGGATGAAACTCGCAACTTGTTCGGTCACCGCTATGAACTTGCTGTTGGGAACGGAACCTTTGGCATTAGTGAATTGACCGTACTTTACGATAATATGAAGCCTTGGCTTTTTGTGCCGACTGCGCCGCTCTTTATGGAAAAGGGGAATTATTCGGAAGATTCCAATAATGGTGCTCTTGCGTTCGATTTTAACTATCGACTTTTCAATGCGTTACGTGTTTATACGGAATTCTTCCTTGATGACATGGAAAGCCCTGTAAGCCTTGTAAAGAATGATAACATTGAAGCTAAGTGGGCATGGATGGCCGGTGCGCAGTATGGCCATGATTTCAATATTAAGGGGCATTTGCTCGAGGTCGGTTCCATCGGGGAATACGCCCGCGTAGAACCTTATGTGTATAGTCATTTTCATGCAAGTACCGCTCAAATGGCACACCTTGGGTATCCTCTAGGAAACCCCAATGGACCAAATAGCCAAACAATAGACTGGTCTTTATACGGTCGCCTTGATAAGCGGATTTATGCAGGGCTTCGCAATACGTGGCTTTGGAAGGGTACCGACTATGGCAGTGCTGTCAATGATACGACTCCAAGGCATAACCATTACAAGCTCCACAAAAAATTCCTTGATGGTGCGAAGATGCAATATTCCTTGACCCCGGCACTTGCATACGAAGGCCAGTTTGTAATGTTCATGGGCGAAGTAACGTTCTTTGACGACAAGAAGGTTTACTTGCGAACAGGCTTCAAATGGTAGAATATTAAGATGCAAGAGCCAGATGCAAGAAACTGTAGCTTCTCATGTCATTGTCAATTTATAATTCAGCATTCTGAATTCTTAATTCTGAATTACCAAAGCCTCTCAGTCGACAATTTAAGATGCAAGAGCCAG
>DCGZ01000054.1:4870-8875 GCA_002314675.1 Fibrobacter sp. UBA1765
CAAGATACAAGAAAATTACCCTAATTTCTAGAACCTAGTCTCTAACCTCTAAAGCACTGAAAATCAACATTCACTAACCCCTGTACCCTAGATCCTAAAACATGAAAATTAGCAAGAATCTCTCGTCTGTAGGGCCAAAGGCCCGTTCTCTCGTCTAATCACTAGCCCCTAGATCCTAATCACTAAATCCTAGATCCTATTATGTACAAACCAGAACTTCTAGCGCCTGCGGGCGACCTTGTTAGAATGCAGTATGCCCTTGCATACGGCGCAGATGCTGTTTATGCTGGCCAGCCGGCCTTTTCACTCCGTGCTCGTGAAAACGGTTTCAAGAACCTTGATGATATTGCAAAGGGCATTGAAATCTGCCACAAGATGGGCCGCAAGTTCTACCTTACAAGTAACGTGATTTCACGCAATGGCAAGGTTGAAAAATTCTGTGAAACTCTTGTGGAAGCTGCAAAGCTTGGCCCTGATGCGGCCATTGTCGCTGACCCAGGCGTTGTGGGCTTTTTGCTCAAGAATGTTCCTGAACTTGAAGTCCACCTTTCTGTGCAGGCAAACTGCACGAACTGGCTTACCGGCAAGTTCTGGACGGACCTTGGCGTTAAGCGCCTGATTCTTTCCCGTGAACTTTCGCTGAAGGAAGTTCTTGAAATCAAGGAACATTTGCCAGAAACTGAACTTGAAGTTTTTGTACATGGTAATATCTGCATGGCGATGTCTGGCCGTTGCATGCTTTCGAACTGGGTAGCCCACCGCGATGCGAACCAGGGCGCTTGCAATAATTCTTGCCGCATGCCGTACAAGCTTTTTGCAAATCCGGAGGTCCAGGCAGATGACTACAAGGAACACGAAGGCCGTTTTTCGCTCATGCGTTCCGACAAGCCGGAACTCCCGCCGATTGACCTGGACGAAGACCGTTGGGGCACCTACTTTATGAGTAGCCGTGACCTTTGCGCTCTGGAACTCATGCCGGAACTCTTGAATGCAGAAATCGCTTCGTTCAAGGTGGAAGGCCGTACTCGTTCCGTTTACTATTTGAGCCAGGTTGTTCGCGCTTACCGCATGGCTATTGATTCCGTGATGGCCGGTAACGGTGTTCCTGATGCTGCCCGCGATGCTATTGCGTTGACTGACAGCCGTGGTAGAATGCCTGGCTTTGGCAAGGGGAACTACCTGCCGCAGAACTATGAAACTACCCAGGAAAAGTCCGAGGCTGGCTGTGTTGCCGCCCTTGTTCAGGAGGCCGAAAACGGTATGCTTTCTGTGCAGGTGAAGAATGCGTTCTCGCCAGATGACAAGGTGGAACTCATGACTCCGAAGGGGCTTGTTCCTTTAAAGATCGAGGCTTTGCTTGATTTTAAGGGTGGCGCTGCTGATCGCCTGCATCCGGGAACTGTCGGCAAGGTCGCTGTCGAGGGGGAATTGCCTTGCGAAGAAGACCTGAAATACGCGTTTTTGGTTCTTAGGCATTGATTGGTGCGGAATTTTATGGCGGTCGTTTCCTTTTGAGGTTTGACCGCCACTTCGTACAGTTGGTACTGCTGTTGCTTCTTTTGGAAGAATAGTTCGTACGCTAAACTTTTTTTCTTTTATATTTATATAAAATGGATGAGTGTTTGAACGAAAAAAAAGATTTTGTCAAGGAATTTGACGGACTTCGCGAACATGCGATTCCTTTTTTTCGTCGTCACATAGGCGAGGTTTACTCCTTTTTTAAGGATCGCCGTCATTATTCTGCGAATCTCTCCACTATTGAGCTGTTGCAGATGTTTTTGCGGGATCGCAAGATGCCGTTTGATATGCGTCAATATATGCAGGCGCAAAGTGAGTTCATCAAGGCCCATCTAGATGGGAATTTGCCTGCCGAAGAACGTCAGAAGGCTGTTTCTGCTTGGATTAAGCGCTATGCCGAAGAACATCGCGATCATGCCATTGAAGTTCAGTGCCAGTTCATAGAAATTGAAAGCAGCTGGATTGTCCCCGAAATTGATAAAATGCTAGTGGATTTTGAAAAGGCGAATTCCGGGGATTAAAACATCGATTTTTGTTTGCTTTTATATACATTGCAGCTAGAAAAACTTTGTGCGCAAAAAATAACATTCACTGTATTTAAATTGAATTTATATTTAGACTGGGATTGGAATCTTTAGCGAGGATTAAATTATGCGCAAGACCTTTTTGGCCTTTTTGACTTTTTCAGCCTGTGCGCTGTTCTTTTCAGCCTGCGGTGACGATTCTAGTACGTCTTCCGAAAACCAGAACTCCTCAAGTTCTGTGATTTACGATGCCTATGGTAACGTTGTAGATGAATTAGGCAATATTATCATGACTCCGAATGACCCGGGGTATCCGCAGCCAGGCATTCCTTCTTCCAGCTCGATTATCGATCCGAATAACCCGAATTATCCGCAAGATCCAAATTATCCGCAGAATCCTCAAAATCCTCAGAATCCGCAGAATCCTCAAAACCCGATTGACGGAACATCATCGATGGGTGGTGATTTGCCGGCAAGCAGTTCTTCTGCACTCCCTGTAAGCAGTTCTTCTGTGGTCCGAATTGATATTCCTGATCTTTGCCAGGGCAAGGCAAACTACTCACAGGCTAAGGCGGCTAACGGCAATGTATATGTTTGCTATGAGCAAAAGACCCTTTTCCCGATAGCTACTTACGATGATCTTGATACTTGCGATAATTACTATATGGGTTCCATTGCATTCGTCGCAGATGAAGAAGAACCGTATACTTGCGTAGAAACATATTCTTGGCGTCATGGTATTTTTGAAGTGGATTTGAACCCTGTTCAAATTGAACCGGGTGCCGCTTGCCCAGATTCCCTTGCCGGTCGTGAAATTTTCTCACCAGAGCTCAATGGTAACTATGCTTGCCAGGGTGGCATTTGGGTTTTGACCAAGTCCTTTGAAAGAAGTTCTTCTTCGGCTCATGTTCCAGTTCCTGTTGACTATTCCAAGGGTCGTGCCATGAACAAGAAGCTTGGAAAGGGCATTAACTTTGGTAATTCTTGGGATGCTACAGGCTCTGGTGATGGTGGTTGGAGCAACCCGATTAACGATGGTGACTTTGGTGTAATCAAGGCTGCAGGCTTTAATTCTGTGCGAATTCCGGTTCGTTGGAATCATAAGAATAGTAACGACATGGCCGCCATTAAGGCTGATGTACAGACTGCAATTAGCCAGGGCCTTGTCGTTATCATCAACTACCACCATTACGATGCCTTGAACGATATCGGCGCCAAGTATGCTAAGGAACCTTCTGCATACAAGAGCCAGTACGAACAGGAAAAGCAGAGCTTCGTGAACAAGTGGAAGGAAGTTGCCCGTGAAATGGACAAGTTCCCGGATAACAACCTTATTCTTGAAGTCTGGAATGAACCGACTATTCCAAGCGCAGAAGTCGTAAACGAATTGATGCTTGCTGGTTATGAAGCTATCCGTTCTGTAACCAAGACAAAGACCATCATGTTCGAAGCTTACCACGCCGCAAAGTTCTATGACCTCGACAAGTTCGACTTCCCGGCAGATGGAAACATCATCTACTCCGGCCACTATTATGAACCGTTTGCATTCTCTCACCAGGGTCACGGCTATGACTGCAAGGGTGACGCTGCATACAAGACTACAGCTTCTGCCGATATGAAGTCCTACCTGGAAATTGCCAAGAAGTATTACCCGGATATCGATGGCGTGAACACAATTCCGCTCAACATGGGTGAATTCGGTATTGCCGGTCAGTGCGGCGTTAGCGATTCCAAGCGTGCCCAGTGGACGAAGGAAGCCGTGAAGGCTGCAGAAAGCGTCGGTATGTCTTGGACTTACTGGTGCTTCAAGAACTGCGGCGGCTTTGAAGCCTGGAGCGGCAACTGGAAGAGTGGCTTCCTCGACGCATTCGGCCTTTAACCAGTCTGTTTTTTGATCTTTCGCTTACGAAGAAGCTCCGATAAAATCGGGGCTTCTTTGTTGTATAAAGAAAACTACCGGCTA
>DCGZ01000138.1:0-1398 GCA_002314675.1 Fibrobacter sp. UBA1765
GCTGCGCCCTTTTTAAAGAACCATGGCTCGCCCGGTGTGGAACGTGTTCCTTCCGGGAAAATGATCAGGTTGTTACCTTTTTTCATGGACTCTGCAGCGACTTCAAGTTGCTTTTCAAATGGCAGTGTATTTGGAATGTACAGGTTGCGAATGATTCCCGACATGAACTTGTTGTTGATTAATGCTCCCTTGACAATGCAGTCTGCGTTTGGTATAAGAGAAATTAAAAGGACGACATCAAGCAAGGACGGGTGGTTTGCTATGACAACTTTGGAGTGTAGTCCCTTTAAAAGTTCCTTGTTTTCGACTGTCATGCGAATGCTGCCGGTAATCTGCATGAAGTGAACGAAGACGATGAAACTTTTGTGAATGAACTTTCTTGTAAGCCTTTGAAAGCGTTCTTCGGAGAACCCTGAAAGAATGTGCAGAACCGGGAAAAGCGTTGTGAACAGGATTAGACTGCCAATGCCGAAAACTGCAAAGGAGGATAGCTTTGAAATCAGGCGGCGAAGGTATTTGATCTTGTTCATTTCAAAACGATTGTGTTGAAATACGTGATGGCTTCGTCAGCCGCTGTTTCGAAATCTTGTTCCAAAAAATCAGGCAATGCTGCTACCGCCTTGGATTCGTCTGTTGTCAAGCGGAGTGCAAGGGCGAACGCTTTGTTTGGGTATGTGACGCCTGCGACGGGAGCGTAGGTTTCTGGAATTAGTTCATCGGCAAAAATGAAAGTGCGCTCGGAGCCGCCTTCGATTTGGAGTGCCGCGATGCAATCCTTTAAGCCGGACTTGAAGGATTCCTTGCCAGAAAATACGGCGGAATAGCCTGCTGTATTTTTTTCAAGGATGCTTGCGTTTGCGATGGATGCGTTAAATACGGATTGACTGAAATGCGCTGGCGATACTGTGCCCGAATCTAAAAGCAATTGTGAAATTTTTAACTGCTGCGAGATTTCGCCGAACTGGGAAGCGAAGGTAACTTTTGTCGGCGGCAAATTGCATGAGACTTCATGGTTTACAAAGACTACAAGTTTTGCAAGTGGGCTCAGGCGTCTGCGTGTAAGCATTGGCACAAAGGAAATTCCTGGTGTCGGGGCTTCGACGCTAGGGGTAAAACTTGCAATCTTTTCAATGAAGACGGTCATTTTTTATGAGTGTTTTTTTTAATGTTTGTTTTTCATGTTTTGCGGGGAGGGGGCTACGCTCATAGTTGCGAAGGCCGCCAGCCCCACTCCCCTGCACCCCTCCCGATTCCGGCCACGCTTTCAAGCGTCCTTATTTCGGTAGAGTAGGAGATGTTGGAACATTTGATGCTAGATATAAAACTTGATGCTTTTTTAATGAAAAAATTCATGTTTTAAATTTTGCTATCTAAATGTTTGTTTTTCATGTTTTGCGG
>DCGZ01000138.1:1455-3050 GCA_002314675.1 Fibrobacter sp. UBA1765
GAGGGAGTAGGCGTTCGGGCCCACGTTGTGATGCGCTTCCTTGAGTTCAAAGCCCGCGATTTCGATAGCGTGCCTAAGTTCCTCGAAACGGTACATTTTACTGTTGCCGTTTGCAATGCAAGTGAAGTAGAGCGATGTTGCCTGCAAGGAGTAGGCAGCGGCTTCAAAGCGCTGCTTGTCCCAGAGAGGCTCCAATACATAAACGTCTGTGTCGGCGCTTGCGGACTTGTGGATCTTTGTAAGAATCTTCGTGATTTCCTCAAGGGAGAAGCAGTCCAGGAACTGGCTCATCCAAACGGCGTTTGCGCCTTTCGGGAATTCCGTGGTTTCGTCAAGTACGTTGCAGGGGAGTGTGCCGATACGATCGGCAAAGCCTGCGGCTGCTGCATTCTTTTCTGCAACTGCTGTCTGGCCCGGCAAGTCGATGATAGAAACCTTCACGTCCTTGTTGTACTTGCAGCAGGCGATAGCCCACTTGGCTGTGTTTCCGCCAATGTCAAAGAGGTGGGCACATGGGTTGCTAAAGACGATCGGCAATGCTTCCGGGAACGCAAGGTCGGAGTAGAAGTGGTCGAAGCCGAACCAGCTCTTCTTTTGCTGGTCTGTCAGCTGTGAAAGTCCCTGGTAGACAGTCTTCCAGTTACCGAGGTGCTTTAGGCCGGCTGGCTTTCCTTCACGAATGGATTCTTCAAGGTCTTCTGCGCCGAGGTAGCAGATGTCTTCTGAAAAGTCCATGTTGACCTGGGTCATCTGGTCCTTTAAAAGGAAGAAGCCAATTTTGCCAAGCGTGAGACGCAGGTCGTCTTCTGCGGAATCCGGGTGAACCTTGATGGCGCCCATGCCAAGACCCATTTCAATGAGTACGCCTACGCCATAAACAGAAATGTTCAGCTTGCTTGCAATTTCAGAAACGGTGATGCCTTTTTTGCGGGCGTCGCTAATGCAATCGAGAATGCCCATGTTGCGGAGAGCGCGTGCAGCCTGAAAACTGAGCGGTGCGAAGGCGATCTTTTGGGCCTCGAACTTGGCATCAACGGCGTTGATGGAGTCTTCCTTGTAAAAATCAAACATAATCTACTCGGGGTTGTTTATCTTTTTGGAATGTAAATATAACATATAGAAGGTGTGTATTAGAAGATGAAGTAACAGAATTTACTGACAAAAAAAAGGGTTTTTCTATATTTTTATCAAAATAGTAAAAATTACCTAAACACAGGTAGGATAAAGTATGTCAGATTTGAATACCCGAATCAAGGAAGTGCTCATTAAGGCATTGGAACTTGAAGACATTACGCCAGCCGACATTGTCGACGACGCTCCGCTTTTTGGCGAAAGCGAAAACGGTCTTGGCCTTGATTCCATTGACGCTCTTGAGCTTGGCATTGCAATCAAGGAAAACTTCGGCGTTTCTTTTGCCGTTGTAAACGATGAAACCAAGAAGCATTTTGCAAGTGTAAACGCCCTTGCCGCATACATTTCTGCAAACTCCACCAACGCATAACTTTAAAAAAGGAAAGAGCGCAAAGTCTAAAAGCACTGGAAGTAACAGTTTCTTGCATCTGGATCTTGCATCTGAACAACTAAAAAGGAAAGAG
>DCGZ01000138.1:3155-6403 GCA_002314675.1 Fibrobacter sp. UBA1765
TCTTGCATCTTATTATGGAAAAACAGGAAATTTTCGAAAAGCTCAAAGCAGCCCTCATTGAAGAATTTGACATGGACGAAGCCAAGGTAACTCCGGAAGCTCGCCTCTATGAAGACCTTGAACTTGATAGCATTGACGCAGTAGACCTTATTGTAAAGCTCAAGTCCATGCTCCCGAAGAATATCGACCCGGAAGTGTTCAAGACCGTTCGCACTATGCAGGACGTTGTTGACGCTATCTACAACTTGATTCAGGGAACGGACGCTAAGTAATGAAATCCATTGCGGGGAAGATTTTCTTTACCGCGCTTTCGGTACTTTACCCGGTTCTTGTTTTTTGCGGTCTCGAATTTTGGGGACTGTCGCCTAGGCGCCTGAGCATTTTGCTTTTGGCGCTTGCTTTTTACCAGTTCCTGGGCTTTACAAGGAACAAGTCGGATTCGAGTGATGCTGTTAGTCGCGCAAACAAGATAAAGAGCGTTGCTCTTATGGGCTTTATGCTTATTTGTGGTGGCATTGCCTTTTTTGCCGACAGCATGCTGTTCTTGAAGTTTTATCCAGTGCTTGTAAACCTTAGTCTGCTTGCGTTCTTTGGCTTTACGCTTTGGAAAAAACCGAGCTTTGCGTTCCGCATGGCAAATCTTGGAGACAAGACCTTGAAGAATTCTCCGAGCAGGAACTTTGTAGAGCGTTATTGCGACAAGGTGACTTTGGCTTGGTGCGTGTTCTTTGTCTGTAACGCATGTGTTGCCTGTGCTACCGTATTTGTGGGTTCCGACCGTTTGTGGTCGCTTTACAACGGCTTGATTTCTTACATTTTAATCGGTGTATTTTTTGCAGTTGAATTTTTGATAAGGAAGCTTATGCAGAGCAAATTGCAATCCTACATTCCTGTATGTGAACTGGAGCCGAACTCCCGCCCGGAAGGCTCCATTGTTAGCTTTGATGGCGAGTCCGCAAAGACCTGGGGCGACTTTGTAAGCGATGTTTCCAAGGTTCGAGTGTTTTTGGAATCACGCGAAAACGCTCCGTGGATTGTGCATTGCGAAGATTCCTACTTCTTTATGGTTGCCTTGCTTGCCTTGCTCCAGAGCGGTAGAAAGGCCCTTGTAACGGCAAACCGTCAAGAAGCATTCATCAATGAAATCAGGAAGCCTGAATACGGTTTTATTACAGATGAACCGTTTGCCGGAGCAACGCTGATCCAGGATTTGCTGAAGACGGAATGCAATGAAATCCGTTTTGGAAAGTTTGACAAGGGCAAGGCTGAAATGGTCATGTACACTTCGGGCACCACAGGCGAACCGAAGGCCGTGTTCAAGCTCTTTTTGCAATTTGAAAATGAACTCTTTGAACTTGTAAAAGTCTTTGGCGACGAATGGATTAGTCGCAAGGTCTATAGTACTGTAAACCATCACCATATTTATGGTTTGCTCTTTACTGTTTTATTGCCAACGGCAACTGGTCTCCCGTACCGCAGGCACCGTATAGATTATCCGTCGGAACTTGCAAGCCTTGTAAACGAAAAGGCGGTGATTGCGTCTAGCCCGGCATACTTAAAGCGCTTGGCTGCAGATGCCGACAAGCCATTTGACTTTAAATGCTCTCCGATTATTTATTCTTCTGGTGGCCCGCTTCCTGAAGAAGTGGCACGCAAGGCTTGTGAACTTACAGGCTTTTGGACCATGGAAATTTACGGCAGTACAGAAACTGGCGGCATTGCCTATCGCCAGAGCAAGAATGGCCCGATCTGGAAACCTTTTGAAGTTTGCAAGATGAGCCTTGGCGAAAACGACTGCTTGAATATTAAGTCCAGCTACATTCTGGAACCGGAAGGCTTTACTACAGGCGACCTTGTAGAAATCTATGATGATGGAAGATTCCTGTTGAAGGGGCGCGCCGATTCCATTGTGAAGATTGAAGAAAAACGTATTTCGCTCCCGGAAGTGGAAATGCGCTTAAAGCAGACTGGCCTTGTGCAAGATGTTCGCGTAGTCCCGATGGTTGGCAAACGCCAGTATTTGGCTGCAGCGATTGTATTGAATGCCGAAGCAAGGGAAAAATTTGCAAACACCCCTAAGCTTGAAATCAACAACTTCTTCAAGTCGCACTTGCTCAAGTTTATTGAAAATACAGTGTCTCCAAAGAAGTGGCGCTATCTTGAAGAATTGCCTCAGAATACTGAAGGCAAAATCAAGATGCGCGATATCCAGGCATTGTTTGAAATCCTTGAAAGCCCGAACTTCCGCATTTTGAAGATGCATCGTGAAACCGGCACGTTTACTGTGAAACTCGTGTTCCCTGCAACAAGCGATTTTTACGATGGGCATTTCCCGACGTTCAAGTTGCTCCCAGCCGTTGTGCAGGTAGACATGGTAGTGAACCTTGCTCACGCCCTGCTTGAAGTGCCAAAGGAATTGCAAAAAATTCAACGCACAAAGTTTGCAAGCCCGATATTCCCGGATGTTCCCGTGAATTTGACTGTTAGCTATAACGAAGAAAAATGCAAGGTGACGTTTGCCTATACAAATGATGAAGGCAAGTCCCTTTCGAGTGGCACCTTGACGATGCAAAGTTCCCTGAGCCTGCCGAAGGGAACTTGAAACGCCGGGGCAAGGGCAGTTCGGCAAGCTCACTGACCTTGCAAAATCAGGAAATCTAAAATCTCCTAAAGCTAATGATGATTTTGTCAACGTAAGTTCCCTGAGCCTGCCGAAGGGAACATGAAATAAAAATTATGTCTCGTTACATGTATATATTAAAGTGTGGTGATGGCTCTTTCTATACAGGAAGTACCACAAATCTTGAAAAGCGAATTCAGGAACATCAAGATGGACTGGGTGCTAATTATACGAGAAAACATCTTCCTGTGGAACTTGTTTATTATGAAGAATTCCAGCGTGTTGATGATGCCTTTGCAAGGGAAAAACAAATTCAAGGTTGGAGCCGTAAAAAGAAAGAAGCGTTAGTGCAAGGGCAGTTCGGCAAGCTCACTGACCTTGCAAGGTCAAAGAATGCTAAATTCTTAGAAGTTAATGAAGAAGCAGTCAACGCAAGCCCCTGATCTAGTCATCTCAAAGTTCCCTGAGCCTGCCGAAGGGAACTTGAAACGCAGAAGCAAGGGCATCATTGTGTTAAAGGTGTAGGATTAGTAGAATGGAAGAAAAAATGGAACAGAAATTTTGCGCCGTAGTGCCAGTGTATCGCCATGAAGCAGCAAGCCGCCATGTTGCGGAAGCTCTTTCTGCA
>DCGZ01000140.1:0-2522 GCA_002314675.1 Fibrobacter sp. UBA1765
TCTAGATGCGAAGCATCGACCTCAAAGCGAAGCGACCCCATACCTAAACACGGAAATTTGCTGGTCCCTCTCGTCTCTCGTCTGTAGGCACGTAGTGCCGTTCTTTCGTCTAACTCTAGCCACTAGATCCTAGTCTCTACCCCGCTACCTTTGCAAATGCCTTGCCGAGTTTTTCAAGAGCTTCATCAACTTCTGCTGCAGATATGTTGAGCGGCGGGAGCATACGGAGCACATTGCCCTTTGCGCTAAGTACCATGAGCTTTTCTTCGCGAGCTGCGGTAATTACATTGCCAACAGGCATTTCATCGGTGAGAGCAACGCCAACGATCAAACCTGCGCCACGGATTTCCTTGATGAACTTGTACTGTTCAGCAAACTTTGCAAGGCCGGCCCTGATCTGAGCGGAACGTTCTTCCACGTTCTTCATCAAGTTGCCTTCAACAATCTGCTTTACAACGGAAGCACCGACAGCGCAGGCAACAGGGTTACCACCGAATGTGGTTCCGTGGTCTCCAGCCTTGAGTTCATCTGCAATATGCTGACGGAGCAATACAGCACCGAGCGGAAGACCGCCACCGATGCCCTTTGCAAGTGTTGCAAGGTCTGGCTTGAGGCCATACTTTTCAAAGCCGAGGAATGTTCCAAGACGGCCAAGACCAGCCTGGACTTCATCGATAATGACGAGAACGCCAAATTCCTTCTGGAGTGTGTTGACGGTTTCAACCATTTCCTTGGAAAGGGTCATCACGCCGCCTTCTGCAGCAAGGCTTTCAAACATGATTGCGCAAGTATCCTTGTTGACTTCTGCCTTGAGGGCTGCACAGTCATTCCAAGGAACATGAACAAAGTCAGCCGGCATGGAGCCAAAGCCTTCACGAATTGCAGGCTGACCTGTTGCAGAAAGTGCAGCAAAAGTTCTGCCATGGAAGCTATTCACGAAGGTGATGATCTTTTGTCTGTTGTTTTCACCCTTGCGATTGAAATACTTACGAGCGAACTTGATTGCGCCTTCGTTAGCTTCTGTACCGGAGTTGCAGAAGAAAGCCTTGTCAAAGCCCGTTACCTTCAAAAGGAGCTTTGCAAGTTCAATCTGCGGATAGTTCGGGTACAGGTTGCTGATGTGGTTGAAGCTATCCATCTGGTCGACGACAGCCTTCTTGATACCTTCGTTCTGATGGCCAAGGGCGTTCACTGCGATGCCTGCGACAAAGTCAAGATACTTGTTACCCTCTGCATCAAAAAGGTAGGAACCTTCACCCTTTACAAAATCGATATCGACCTTTCCGTAGAGAGGAGCGATAACTTGTTTATCTTCGTTTAAGAAAGACATTTTTCTTTTAAACCTTTTAATTTTTATTGCATTCTGGATTGCTTCACACCCGTTCGCAATGACACATTGCATTCTGGATTGCTTCACACCCGTTTGCAATGACTCGTTCATTCTGGATTGCTTCACATTCGTTCGCAATGACACGGCTGTTTTGAATTACTTCACATTCGTTTGCGAAGACTCATTCTTTCCTGTCATCACGAGGAGCGAAGCGACGTGGTGATCCAGAATACGACATCTAGTTACTAGCTAAGAATCGTGCCTGAGTTTTCTTCACCGCTAATCTGTTTTTGGAACTGTTCAGCGGAATTCCAACCGACAATGTGAATGGACTTGAGACCACGGCTAATGGAAGCAAAGCTTTCGCGAACCTTAGGAATCATGCCGCCAGTAATCACTTCGCTTGCAATGAGCTTTTCAGCATCGGCTTCTGTGAGAGTCGGGATAACCTTCTTTTCAAGGTCCATAACGCCCGGAACATCGCTCACAAGAACGAACTGGTCAGCCTTGAGTGCCACAGCAAGTTCGCTAGCTGCTGTGTCTGCATTCACGTTCCAGCTCATGCCTTCGCCATAGGAAATCGGGCTAACTACAGGAACCATGTTTGCATTCCAAAGGGTTTCGATAAGGGTCGGGGCAACCTTCGTGATTTCGCCGACAAGGCCGAGGTCCACATTGCCTCGTCGCTTTTGCACAGTGAAAAGCTCTGCATCTACGCCAGAAACGCCAACAGCCTTGCAACCGTTACCAAGGAACATGCGTACGAGCTTTTTGTTTACCGAGCCAGAAAGGGTCATTTCGACCATCTTCATAATGCCCGGTGTGGTTACGCGAAGACCGTCAATAAAGGTCGGCTGCTCCGAAAGGAGCGCAATGTTCGCGTTAATTTCCTTGCCGCCGCCATGAACGACTGCAACCTGGAAACCCATAGCCGGCAGCTTAGAAACTGCAGCCACAAATTCAGCGAGCTTGGCTTCGTCAACAGCCATGCTACCGCCAATTTTCACCACGATTTTTTTCATCTGTGATCCTTATAAAAAAGAGTACAGATAAAATGTAGTTATTTAGTGGTTAGGATTTAGGGGCTAGTGGTTAGTGAATGTTGATTTTCAGTGCTTTAGAGGTTAGAGACTAGGTTCTAGATATTAGGATTTTGTTATTTACAATTTTCTTGTATCTTGCATCTGGCTCT
>DCGZ01000140.1:2536-3899 GCA_002314675.1 Fibrobacter sp. UBA1765
TCTTGCATCTTAAATTGTCGGCAGTAGGCTGATGTCTGAATGTTCAATTAACAATGAATAATTAATAATTAAGTGTCATTGCGAAATCCGAAGGATTGAAGCAATCTAGAACATCGCCCTGGATTGCTTCACTACGTTCGCAATGACATGGGAAGTTACAATTGCTTTCGTCTTCCATCTTCCGTCTTCTGTCTTCCTACTGTCTTCTGTATTCTGTTCTCTGTATTCTATTAACTAAAGCTTTTCAATTTCTGCAGAAATGTCATCCCAGCAGTCTGTGGTCTTGCTGAATATTTCTACACCTTTTTCGCAAACACTTAAAAAGCATTCTTCATTTACAACTTCGTAGTCTGAACCGCCATTGTACACATTGGCATTGCCATACACTTCGTGGTCCTTGTACATAAAGACCTTACAAGCGTACGCCTCAGAAAGTTCCTTGCAAAGTTCAGAAATTTCATTTGTGCAAATGTTCTTGCGATCTTCAATATTAGGCAATGATATAAGGATACTTGGAGCTTTCAAGGTATCTTCTAGACTTTGTACAACACGAATTTTTACTTCAATGTTTTGGAAATTAAAAATCGGCTTGATGCAAGCAAATTCCCTTGCATTATCGGTAAGAATCTTGCCTGATACCGTGTATTCGTGTTCCATTATAAACCTTTACATTGACCTGAATTTTTTTAAGGACATTGCTGTGCAAATTACCAGCAAAAATACGGAAGCTGCGAGGATTCCAACAGGCAAGGCATAGCTTGCAAAATAACATCTAAAGCCAGCTTGAGCTGCAAAAAATAAGGGCAAGCTAAGCACTACAGACATCTGAGTTGCAGAGCGAACTGACTTTGCCTTCAATGAAATAAGAAGGGCTCCCCCATTCAACAGTAATGACGCAGAAATTGTACCGAGCATTGCCTTAAGAACATAGTCCACTGGAATGCCCCCAAGAGCATAAAAAAGCCATTGGGATGCAATTGCAACTACAATCGGGAATGGCAAAATTGCAAGGAACTTTCCAAAGAAAATCGTTGTTGCGCTAACTGGCGACATCTGCAAAAGTTCAAGTGTCTTACGTTCACGTTCCCCAGCAAAGGAATCTGCAGTCAAGGGTGCAGCCATCGGGGCGGCCATTACACCAAGCAATAGTAAAATGAATCCCGCAATTTCTGGTGGCATCTTCCCTGCTTCGCGAGCTAAAAATAGCTGCGAAAAAAAGAGCAATGCCGGCGGAAGCAAGAAAGGTATAAGAAACCTTGGTTCCCGAAAAAGCAAGCGAAGTTCGTGTTTTACAATGTGTAGAATCATAGAAAGACGAGAGACGAGAGATTAAAGACTGGTGTGAGGAACGCACCTTCGGTGC
>DCGZ01000140.1:3912-6082 GCA_002314675.1 Fibrobacter sp. UBA1765
TCGTTCGCTGCGCTCACTTTGAGGCAATTCAATTAATAATTAACGATTAACAATGGATGCTTTAGATTGAACTATCATTATTCATTATTAATTATTCATTGTTAATTGACTATCCTCTAGATGCGAAGCATCGACCTCAGAGCGAAGCGACCCCATACCTAGACACAGGAAAGTAACATTTCTCTAATCTCTCGTCTAACCATTAGCCCCTAGTAAGAGTCTTGTACTTGATTGGCTTCGGGTTTTCGGCATCTTCGCCCAGACGCTTGCGACGGTCCGCTTCGTATTCGCTCCAGTTGCCTTCGTACCATACAACCTTGGAATCGCCTTCGTATGCAAGAATGTGAGTTGCGATACGGTCAAGGAACCAACGGTCATGGGAAATAATCACGGCACAACCAGCGAACTTGAGGATAGCCTGTTCAAGAGCCTGCAAGGTTTCGATATCGAGGTCGTTTGTAGGTTCGTCAAGGAACAGCAAGTTGCCTGGGTTCTGCAAGTTCTTAGCCATGAGAACACGGTTGCGTTCACCGCCAGAAAGCTGAGAAAGCTTCTTTTGCTGGGCGGCACCTGTAAAGTTGAAGAGGCCACAGTAGGCGCGGCCATTCATCTTGCGGTCGCCAACCATGATTTCATCGTTACCGCCTGTGATGGATTCCCAAACGGTCTTGGAATCGTCAAGGGAATCTCTACCCTGCTCCATACTGATGATTTCAACGGTTTCGCCAATCTTGAGCGTACCGCCATCCGGTTTTTCTGTACCGGTAATCATCTTGAAGAGAGTTGTTTTACCGGCACCGTTCGGACCAATGATACCTACGATGCCAGAGCGAGGCAAGCTAAAGTTGAGGTCATCAAAAAGAACCTTTTCGCCAAATGCCTTCTGCAAGTGTTCTGCCTGAATGACGATATCGCCAAGACGCTTGCCGTTTGCAATGTGAATCTGGGCAACCTTAATCTGTTCCTTGGAATCTTCTGCAAGGAGTTCTTCGTAAGCCTTGAGACGGGCCTTGTTCTTTGCCTGGCGAGCCTTCGGGCTCTGCTTGACCCATTCCTGTTCGCGTGCAAGGCGCTTTTGACGGTCGCTTTCACCTTTTTCTTCGTTCTTCATGCGTTCAAGCTTCTGGTCAAGCCACTGGGCATAGTTACCTTCCCAAGGAATGCCGTGACCACGATCAATTTCAAGGATCCAGCCAGTAACGTTATCAAGGAAGTAACGGTCATGGGTAACAAGGATCACGGAACCCTTGTATTCGCGCAAGTGGCGTTCGAGCCATGCGACGGTTTCAGCGTCAAGGTGGTTTGTCGGTTCGTCAAGAAGGAGCAAATCCGGTTCTTCGAGGAGCAAGCGGCAAAGGGCAACGCGGCGCTTTTCACCACCGCTAAGGTTTGTAACAGGCCAGTCGCCCGGAGGGCAGCGTAAAGCGTCCATTGCAATTTCAATGTTGCGGTCAAGGCTCCACAAGTCTTCTGCATCGATAATGTCCTGAAGCTTTGCCTGTTCTTCAAGCAACTTGTTCATTTCGTCGTCGGTCATTTCTTCGGCGAACTTCATGGAAACTTCGTTAAAACGGTCAAGGACAGCCTGCTTTTTAGCTACTGCCTGCATGATGTTTTCCTTGACGGTAAGGTTCGGGTCAAGCTGCGGTTCCTGCGGCAAGTAACCTGCGGTACGGCCCGGTTCAATCCAGGCTTCACCCTGGAATTCCTTGTCAATACCTGCCATAATGCGAAGGAGCGTTGACTTACCAGCACCGTTCTGGCCGATAATGCCGATCTTTGCGCCATAGTAGAAGCTGAGGGAAATATCCTTCAAGACTTCTTTGCCCGGGCCGTAGCTCTTGGTCATACGGTGCATGTAGAATACAAACTTTTCTGGTTCGGCCATTTGATACCTCTTGTGTTAGATGCAAGAGCAAGATGCAAGATGCAAGAGATTGCACATACAAACTGCTAATTTATTTTTCTGAAAATATAGAAATAAGAAGATAGGAGACGGAAGAAGTAAGACGGAAGACGGAAGTTTGAGGAACGCACCTTCGGTGCTTGAGGCAATTCAATTAATAATTAACGATTAACAATTAATAACAAGCGAGAGTTGCGGCAGCCGAGCTTGCTTCCTTAATTATTCATTGTTAATTGACTAACCTCTAGATGCGAAGCATCGACC
>DCGZ01000140.1:6091-10801 GCA_002314675.1 Fibrobacter sp. UBA1765
AAAGCGAAGCGCCCTCATACCTCTCTGCCTACAGCCGACAACATTGAGAATAAACCTTCTCTAGCCTCAGGACATTTGACTACGTCCTTCGCTTCTTCAGTTCAGCAACAAAACCCTTGCAAATTCCAGGACCAAAGAAAACAATATAGTTCAGGCACGAAAATACAAGGCACAAAACCATTTGCCATGCGCCAAAAAGAACGAGCTGCAAAACAAGTATGGCAGCAAATGCAATCCCGATCCACTTCATTTTCAAAGGCAATATAAAGAATAGAAGCAAGTTGAAATCAGGCATAAGTGTAGCAAGAGCAAAGAAGAATGTGCTTTCCAAAAGCATGAAGCTATCTAATGGAGTGTTGAATATAAATGCTCCAAGTACAGCGCCAAGCCACCCTAGAATAAAGTAGAGCGTGAGCTTAAAACTACCCCATTTCCGTTCAAGAATTCGTAAAACAAAAATCACGAACCACAAATAGAGAAACATCAAAATTCCATCGCTTAGAGGTATGAGCAAAAAAGAGAACAGCCTATAAAGTTCACCATGCAATACTGCAGTTGGATTAAGTGCAAGCTTGGCTATTAGGCTTGTGTCTTTTGTACAAAAATACCAGCCAATTCCCTGGATAATTGCAAGTACGATTCCAAGGTTTGGAATCTTTATAAATCCAAATTTTCGCTCTAAAAAATCAATCCAATACGGTAGTGTCATAGAATGCAATGTAATAAAATTATGATAAACATTTTGGTAAGTAAGATCTAATGTCTTTCTTATGCTCTTACTAAAGGCTTTGCAACGTTAAATTTGAAATTAACCAGCCTTTATCCCCTAGCCTCTAGCACCTATTTTTTTAAATTTGCGTACATGAAAAATGCATTGAAGTTAGCCCTATTTACAGCGCTCACAGCGGTAACTGCGTTTGCAGAACCAGAGTGGGCATCTATTTACCATTCCTTGATTGCTTTTGATGAAAGGCCAGAAGTTGTAGGAGGCAATCGTCCTGGCTATGTAAAGCCAATTGCTACAAATCTTGGAACAGTTCTTAATAGCAACTGGTATGCTAGCGCAAGCGTTCCTCAAAGTCTTTCTTTTGAAGCTGGTATGCCATTTGCCTTGGTCCCAATGGGTACAGATGACCAGGAATATGCCGGTGGAGCGCCGACAATGTTTGGCGACAAAAAATACGAATGGGGCACGACAAGTGCAACGATCGGTTCTGACATGGGCTGTACGGGGAATGGCACTTGCTATGTTGTTAACGGAAACAAGAACTTGCATAACTTGCCGCTATTTACGTATCCGTATTTGCAACTTGCCGCTGGTTTTTACCACGCTCGAGTCGTGCTTCGCGGCATGTATTTGCCAAGCATTAGCGAATTGCAAGGCTTTAGTCTTTTTGGCTTTGGCTTGCAGTATAGCTTTGGTCAGTTTATTTGGCCGTACTTGCCACCAATCATGGAAAATTTTGATGTAAGCCTTGTGTTCGGCATGAACTTTTCAAGCATCGGCTACACGCCAGAAGACTATGTCGGTGAATTGGATTTAGACATTACCTCTACAGATTTTGAAATTGTATTTGGTTTTAAGCCAATCAAGCTTGTAGAACTTATGCTCCATATTGGCTATGAAACATCTAGCATGAAGTCTTCTGGACATTTGGAAAGCCACGATCCAGATAGTTATGGAGCTCAAATCGAGCCGACTCTTTCTGTAGATGGCAACAATGGATTCCGCATAGGTTTTTCCGTGGCTTTAAGCCTTGGCGATGCATTCCACCCGGTTGTTGGTGTTGATGTTGGTACAAAGACAAGCTTTACGACTAATGTTCTTTACTTTAAACAGCAATTCGGCGAAGACCCGAAGGTTGAACATGTTCAAGGCGATGTAAAGAAAGATAATTCTAACGAACAGGACGAAGAAACTCCTTTACAAAAGAAGCGTCGTAAAATGCAGCAACAGGAAGAACCTGTAGATGATGCCGTGGATGATGAACTTGCAGAAAATGCTTCTGAAGAAGAGTATTAAAAAAGGAAAGTAAAAGATGATTACATTCTTGATTGGTTTAGCCATTTTGATCGGTGGCTATTTCACATACGGTAAATTCGTAGAAAAGGAATTCGGTCCAGATGACCGCAAGACTCCGGCCCTAGAAAATCCGGATGGCGTGGACCGCATGGTTCTCCCCCACTGGAAGAACATGCTGATCCAGCTTTTGAACATCGCTGGCATTGGCCCTGTAATCGGTGTTATTCTTGGCATCAAGTTCGGACCAATTGTATTCATTGCACTCCCTATCGGAAACGTTATTGGTGGCGCAGTTCACGATTACTTTAGCGGCATGGTGAGCATTCGCAATAACGGCATGAATGTTCCTGCGCTTTCCAGAAAGTTCCTTGGAAAGGGCCCTGCAAAGCTTGTGATGACTCTCATTTCTTTGGCATTGATTCTTGTCGGTGCGGTGTTTACAAATACACCTGCTGCACTTGTAAATACTCCGATCATTGCTGGCGAAGCAGTTTCGCCGACTCTATTCTGGATTGCTGTAGCTGCAATTTTCATCTACTACTTTGTTAGTACATTCTTCCCCATCGATAAAATTATCGGTCGCATCTATCCGATTTTTGGCGCACTTCTTATTTTAGCTTCCCTTGCAATTCTCATTCGTCTTGTGCCACACTTAAACGTCCTAGAAGAATTGGATATAACAAACCTTGGCTACGAACTTAACCGCCACCCGGCAGGCCAGCCAATAATCCCGATGATGTTCGTAACAATCGCCTGCGGCATTATTAGCGGTTTCCACAGCACGCAAAGCCCACTTGTAGCACGCACGGAACGTTCAGAAAAAACTGGTCGCCAGACGTTCTATGGCATGATGATTGTTGAAGGTATCATTGGCATGATTTGGGCTGCAGGCGGTATGTTCATTTATCACCAGGTACCAGAGCTCATGGCAGGAGCTTCTGGCGTAAAAGTCTTAAGCGTTCTCGTAAATACATTGATGCCGTTCTCGTTTATGTCTTTTATCGTTGTTCTTGCAGTAATCGTTCTTGCCATTACCAGTGGCGATACAAGTCTCCGCAGTCTTCGTCTTACCATTGCGGAACTTTTGGATTTTGATCAGAAATCCGTAAAGAACCGTTTATTGTTGACAATCCCTATGTTTGCCATTTGCCTTGCTATTATTTTCTGGAGTAACCTGAATCCGGAAGGTTTTAACATTCTCTGGAATTACTTTAGCTGGAGTAACCAGCTCATGGCAGTATGCAGCCTTTGCGTTACTGTGGTTTACTTGCGCAGCAAAAACAAGAAGTTCTGGATTGCATTGATCCCCTGCTTATTCATGTTGTTCATCACTTTGGATTATATTCTTTGGGTAAGCCCGACAAACTTGAAGGGGGCTCCTCTCGGATTCGGCCTACAGTTCAACACTGCTGTAGCCATTGCCGTAATTCTTTCCATCGGTATTGGCATTTGGCTTGTAAAGCGAGGCAAGCAACTTTTGAACATGAAGGGTTACAATGCCGACAAATGGAGTGATAAGGGACCTAGTAACAATTAAGAATTAAAAATTAAGAATTCGGAATTTGGAATTTTATTTCTGGTCTCAGGTTTCTGGATTCTTGTTTCTTTTAGGATTTTAATAAATGAAGATTTCTCTTGTTCTTGAAGGCGGCGGAATGCGTGGTACTTACAGTACCGGCGTTCTTGATTTTTTACTTGACGAACAGGTGGAATTTTGCAGTTGCTATGCAGTTTCTGCCGGTTCCGGGCATGCTTGCTCCTTTCTTTCACGTCAACGAGGACGCGCGTTCAGGGTTGTTGCAAACAATGTAAAAGTACCGGAATACGCAGGCGTCAAGGTGCTCTTGAAAACAGGGGACTTTTTTAACGTAGATTACATCTACCACAAAATTCCGGACAAATTGGACATCTACGATTACGATGCCTTTGCAAATAACCCGACAAAGTTCTTTGCAGTCTGCACAAATCTGGAAACTGGCAAGGCAGATTATTTGCAAGTAGAAGACTTGCGAAAGGATATGGGAAAAATCGTTGCTTCGTCTTCGTTACCATTCCTTTCACGCACACAAGTCATCGAGGGACAAAAATACCTGGATGGCGGCATTGGCGATTCCATTCCTGTGCGTAAGGCTCTAGAAACAGCCGACAAGGCTGTCGTTGTTTTGACGCGTGATTTGCATTACAGAAAATCTCCATTTAAGCTTAAACGCTTGCTTAAGTTTAAATATGGAAAGTATCCAGAATTCTGCAAGGCAATGCTAGACCGTTATGAGCGATACAACGAAACTTTGGACTTCATTGCCGAAGCTGAAAAAGAAGGCAAGGTATTCGTTTTCAGGCCGACATACGAATTGAAAGTCGGACGCTTAGAACGCGACCCAGCAAAGCTCAAGGCATTGTATGAACAAGGCTTTGAAGAATCACTAAAACGTAAACAGGAATTTGAAGAATTTGTGAAGTAAGATGCAAGAGCAAGAGGCAAGACTGAAGACGTAAGACGGAAGCTGAAATCAGTGACAGGAATCAGGAGTCAGAAGACGGAAGGAACTGTAACTTACCATGTCACGGCGAGCGAAGCGCGGCCATCCAGAAAATAGGAATGAGGTCGCACCTTCGGTGCTTTGAGGCATGAGGTCATTCGCTACGCTCACTCTGAGGTAATTAAGATGCAAGAGCCAGAGACAAGA
>DCGZ01000165.1:0-1553 GCA_002314675.1 Fibrobacter sp. UBA1765
CCTCTTGCGCTATAAAAAGACCGAACTGAAAAATCCAGTTCGGTCTTTTTGTCGTTCAGCCTCGCGCTCCGTGCGACTGCACAAGGCAAGCGCCACGCGAGTCCGAACCCATGCGGGCGGCGGGGCCTAACGCAAAAGCACTATCAGAACTTCACATCCCTCAGCGTTATTTTTCGGAGTTTTATTCGAGTACGGGTGTTCTTGACAAAGGTTTTCTAGTAGAGCCATGTGAAGTCGCCTATCTTGATGAGATACGCTTCATCTACGGGAACGCACAACTCAAGGACTTCTGGGGTAATTTCAAATACCTTTTTTCATGTGCGCAAGTTGTTTTTTTTGATTTTAGACTATTTTTTGCGGGTTCCCATAAACGTTGCCGCGTTGTTTATGGAGAATCCGTATGAGTATGAAAAATCCCTATATATTGTCACTGCCGTCCACTAAAAAACAAGGGCAATCGTCCGCAAGCCGTATAAACAAAGGGCTGTAGTCGATTTTGCTAGTCAACGGACTTGAATTTTCTATGCCTCGAATTGCCTAATTTTAGGCAATGTTTAAAGACCAGTACGTTTTTGCACAACTCGTTTCGTTCCTTGACCGTAACCATTTCAACTATCTCGTCAAGAAATATGGAGGAGATCGTTACATCAAGAGTTTTTTTTGCTGGAACCAGCTGCAATCACTGATGTTCGGTCAGTTGACAAACCGTCAAGGCCTAAGGGACCTGACCATTGCCCTGGAGGCACATCGTTTAAAATATTATCATCTTGGAGTGGGCAAGATTTCGTTCAACAAAGAGTGGCATAAAAGTTCACACGCTTCTGGATGTAGAAACTCAGGTTCCCTCCTTTTTGTTGATAACGGAAGCGAAGATGAACGATGTAAATGCAATGGATTTTATTCCGTATGAAAAAGGCTCTTACTATGTATTTGACAGGGCTTACAACGATTTCCGGCGTCTGTCAAACATCGATAAGGCCGAATGCTTCTTTGTTGTAAGAGCCAAGTCGAATATCCTTTATGAAGTTGTATCCGCAAGGGAAAATTTAGGACAGTACATACTCAAAGACCAACAAATTTCATTGACTGGAACGAAGACAAAAAATGCCAATGAAAAGAATCTTCGATTGGTAGAATTTTATGATTCCGACAACGAAAGAATTTTCACCTGCTTGACCAACTCCAACAAAATTTCGGCATTGCGTGTGGCAGAACTTTACAAGAACCGATGGCTGGTGGAACTCTTTTTCAAGTGGCTCAAGCAGCACCTGAAAATCAAACACTTCGGGGGAACAACGGAGAACGCAGTGAAGATCCAAATTTATACGTCCATAATTACGAACTGCCTTGTGGCGATTGTTCATCATGACCTGAAATTAAAGAGGTCACTCTATGAAATACTTCAAATTCTCGGGATGTCCTTGACGGACAAAACACCCCTGTGTGAACTTTTAGCGGTCAGCAAGGCGGAGAAACTGGAAAATGAAGATGAAATCACACTTGATTTGTTTGACAGTCTATTTTTAAGTTAAATTTTTAGTGGACACTAGTGA
>DCGZ01000165.1:1570-16520 GCA_002314675.1 Fibrobacter sp. UBA1765
AAATTTTTTGACCCATGGGAAGAAACTTTCGCCGCGTCATATCAAGGCCCGGTTTTTCAGAACAATTACGATGGAGTAGGATCACGTTGGGTTGTGTCAGGGGAGCCAGCTTATGAAGCTCAATAACAGTTTGCAACAGATGTCTCGTTTCATTACGTTGCTTTATTGCATTAAGTATCTTTGGTATTTCCGCCTGTTCTTCAGGAAATGATTCTGAAGATTTACTCGAATTACAGAGCGTATCAGGTTGTATTTCCGATGCAGAGAGTCTTTTTTCTTACGAAAATGGTGCTGCAATCGTTTCCAAAAATGAACAAAAAGAGTTTGTTCTGGAATTTCCCGCTATGTGGTATCCTAGGGAATCGGTAAAAGAACTTGAATATGAGTTTTCACAAGACACTTTATATGTGCATTTATACAAAAAGATGCAAGTGACTCCCGGAACCAATTGTGTAGTTATGGTTAAAGCGAAGATCAATGGAGACTTAAATGTAAAGTACATAAGCGTGAACGCCATGCCATACGAATTGCAATATTATAACGGTTTAAAAATTTGAGACAGAAAAAAAATTGATTCCTTAAGTGAAAAACAAAAGCTGAATTTGGACCTGTTAATTTTTTAATAGAGGGCTTTACCAAACCAGGAGGTCTGAAATCTACAAAGCCCATTTATACCGAAAATGAAAATACGATATTCCATTCACATCCAAGTTTGTCACCGTTATCCTTAAACGTGAAAGAAGATTTTTACAATCCCAAAAACAAGATTATGGGTGGCGATCTTGGACATGTAACATCGCTGAACAAAAACGCATTTGCTATAAACAAGAATGGGGATATTTTTTATTCGAATCCTAGACTTGCGAATGTTTGTCTGTACAATCTCAAAGGTTGTCTCCCCGACGATGGGCAGGTTTACCTGGGCAATATTCAGGATTTTATCAAATGAAATTTTTTGTTGTCGTTTAGCATTATGGCATGCTTATCAGGCTGTACTGCAGAGCAAGCGCATGAAAAGTCAGTCTGTGAACAATTTCTGTCAACTCATACAGACTTTGTGGAAAACATTCGCCATGTGGAGTGTCTTGAAGGCAACCATCTCTATTTCGAGTTGCTCCCTAACAAGGGATCAATATTCTTCGCAACAATTCAGGGCGATTCTATAAAGCTAGACTCCGTGTGGGGTTATGACAACCGTGTGTTCGGCAAAACCTTGGATTACAACAGCTGGAGAAATGAAACCCAACCAAAGTCCTTGCCAGCATTCTTCAACAGAGAACAAATAAAAAGTGATAGTTCACGATACGGAGTTCGACTCTATTCCGAATTCAGACAATTTATCATGACCGCCGATGGACTGGACAAAAACAAGTTTGACGAAAAACCTTTTGTCAAAGTCAAGCCCGATTTGCTCTTGCCATGGCAAGAGCAAATACTGCGCTAAGCAAGAAATTGCAGGGAATGAAAATAGCATCCAGTGTGGAAAAATTTCCGTACAATAGTTTTTCTACCACAATGACAGCCGTTGGCAAATAAAAGAGTTTTGAGCATTTAAAAAGCAAAGCAATTGGACCGGCAACCATCATGAACCTAGCAAAGGTCAATGCCATTGTGACGTTCGCATTGCTGCCAAGGGACACCCAAAATCCTATTATGACAAGAATTACAGTATTTGACACAAAGTAAACGATTTGTGTTTTTTTGCTGAATTTTCTTTTATCGTAAAACTTCAGGACTAGTGCAATCGCCGCAATTGTTATAATCGGTAGAAGCAACAGTTCCACATTGAAATCAAACCAGCACGCAATTATGACTATTATAGTCAAGGGAAACACGTCGTATCTGCATAAACAAAATAGTTTTTTGAAGAAACCTTCATTTGTCTGATTAAATTTGACGGTGCGCTTACATATAAATTGCCAAGGAAGTCGAATAAAAAGTAAAAAGCATAACAAAGAACCCGTCGTTAGAACGATAGACATAAATATGTCAGCCGATTCACACGCTCTGTTCAATCTGTTCATTAACAAAGCGCAGTATGCAGTTGCAAAAGTTGCAATGCCAACTCGTGATGCGAATAGTTCAGTGTCTTTGTTCATAGTTATTCAGAGAATAGAGACGGACATAGGTTGTATGTTGATATAAGTAATGCTCGAAGAAAATTGGAGCTGTCGGTTAAAGTCAGCCTCATTCCATTTTTGGTGCAAACCAGCCCATTCTCTCCAAAACAAAATTGACTAGGATTTCTTTTGAATCTATTCCGTAATCGATTTGATAACCATGACACAAATCAAGAACGATCGACAACAGTTTCTCATCCCAGTTCATTGAAGAAAAATCTTTTTCGGTTACAACAGGAGCAGGGATGCCACTTATAGCTAATTTCCGCCATAAATTACCGGCGCATTAATTCCAAAAGCTCCATAAAATAGTAAAGCCTGTTGCGTTTTCGATCATTGCCATACAGTATTTGATTTCTTTCCAACGTATCGAGATAGCGATTCGCCTGTATGCTCGATATGTTTAGGTGTTCAGCCAAATAGCGCGATGTCAAGACAGGCTGTTTAAAAAGAATGCCCATAATTCCATCAAACTTCGGGCTGTTCACGCATTTCGACACCGACATCTTCGTCTTTTCGTAGAGTTCGTTGAGAGCGTCAATATACTCAATATGTTTCTTGGCCTGCACAATAATTTTTCTCAAGAAGAAAGCTATCCATTCAGAAAGATCGCCCTTACGGGAGCTGTCCAATTTTCGATAGTAAATCAGTTTGTCTTGGTTAATGGCTTCGCTTAAATAAAAATACGGACTAGCGATGAGTTTAGCCTTATACATGTACAGGCTCACAAGAGCTCGGCCCACTCGACCATTGCCGTCATCAAACGGATGAATTGATTCAAATTGAGAATGGATAATCGCCGACTTTATCAAAGGATGAGTTCCATCGGTATCATGATTCATATAGTGGACCAGGTCGTCCATATATTTTTTTGTTTCCGTGAAAGCCGGAGGTTCAAAAACAATCTTTTTCAGGGAGTTCGCTATAAAATTATTTTTTTGTTTATACCTTCCGATAACAACCTGTTTGCGAGAATCAAAAACATCAGTCAACATCCAAAAATGCATTTTCTGGATAAATTCATTCGAGAACTGGTCAACCTTCAGATATTCCTCACCGCGCTTAAGCGTGGTCACATGGTTACGATACTCAATGAACTTTTTCAATCCAGACGGTTCTGTATTCAGTTCATCTTCCAGGACATCGGTAATTGTCGTCTGGGTTCCCTCGATATCCATAGAGGCAATAGCCTCACGGGAATGGAGCATGGGCATAAGGACGCTATTGAACTTATAGCCGGTGATTTTAGCTTCCAGAACGCCTAGGTACTTGGAGGCATCGATCAGTTCGCTCAAAAATTCGCCGATGTTGAAGTTGTTTTTATTTTCACTAAGGTATTTTAGCATATGTTACTCAGACATTTTGTAGTAGCATCTCCAATAATTGACTCTTGAAATTCCACATCCGCCCACACCCCATCTCCCAGTCTTTAGGTCGCGTCGCCAACCATGTGCCGTGGAGCATGGAGTTGCCGTATGTGAACTGTCGTCTTTGACAACAACAACATCCCCCATAGGAAAATTCTTTCCTGATAGGACATCTTTCCTAAGTTTGGCGAAATTCTTATTACCCACAAAATGTATGGGTCCAAAAGCGTCTTCTACAAAACTACATCCTTTTTTCTCCATATTTTCTAAATCAGGGCAAGCTTCTTTTGGGGCTTCATCTTCAGGATATTCGCAACCGTAATAATAATGTTCCTTGCTTTGATCGCAGATTGCATTTGGGGACTTGTATCTTGAATTTTCAGCAAGTAGAATATAGCATTCGCCGTTGTCTCTGCATTGTTTTCTAGCCAAATAAACCTGACCGTCTCGCGGATCCTTGAACTTTACCCAACATTCATCATGTTCCGCAGTCCCTGAAATACAGGGAAAGTCCCCTGCCGTTACGGCAAAAGACATCCCGGCAATTAACACCAGTAGCATGGCTATTTTTTTCATTGGTTCATTATCCCCGGCAGGTACTTGTCGTACAGCTGCTTGAGTAGTGGAATGTTGTTGTAGCAGTGCTGACCAAGGGTATCCTCGTTCTCCATGAAATCGAGACGATTTCTTAGATTTTCCAAAACGACAGGCAGACCTTTCAGTAAGTCCGATTTAAGTAGATTGCCCAGTTTCAGTTTCAAGTCAGCCTTGGTCACATCCTTCCCACGGACAACACGCCTCGCCCAATCCTGTTTTCTGAATTCATTCAGGGCATAGATGTACATCAAGTTCTGCAAAGCCGGCAACTCCACCACATGCTTGTATTCGTGGGTCGCAACCCCAAGATCCGGGATTCTGGACGCATCAAGGTGCATTGTAAAGTCTGTTAACGGATTTGTAGTCATGGGAATGTCTTTTTCGTAGATAAAGTTATCTACAATATAGTCAACAATGTCATCAACGACGCCCAAATTTTTCTCGCGTTCGGTCCAGTTCCAGGCGTCTGTTCCATTGAATTTTTCAGATTCGTACGCGGTCGTGTACTTGACCTTCGGGCGCACATACTGGATACCGTACGGCGTAAATATGGACTGGAACTGCTCCTCCACATCTTCTGGCGTGACAGGACAGTCGGAACGGTCCAGGAACTCCGGCGTGTAAAGAGCGTCGTACTCGTCATACTGATACGACTTCGTATTTCGTTCGTAAGGTTCCATAAATTCGTTGCAAGGAACTCCATCGTTCTCTGCCGAGACCTGATTGCAAACAGCATTACGCAACATCCAGTAAGTCGGCGAACTCCGTTTAAATTCCTCGGGGTCTCTCACCGGAAACGGCTGTACTCGCGTATTATCCGGGCATGCCGGTCGGCCAAGTCCAGCCAACATACCCGGCGTGAATGATTCTTTTCCAGAAAAATGTTCTTTCGGCATAAAGCCTCCTTTCCCTGCAAAGCAGGAATGTTTTGAAATTAACATCACTGGATTTTGCTATCTTCACCTGTGCTTACCTCGTTCGGATAGCAATACCCAGCGAGAACATGTGCCGAAGGTCTGTTCCAGCAGACCTTCGGCTTTTTCGTTCTACATTAAATATAGATTCTTTTTAACAAAAATCAATCATATAGACACTATTTTTTCAAAAAAGCGAAACTTAACTCAACTAAACTGTCAAAGTTCTTATATCACAAGCCTCAGCAACTACTACACTTTTGAGCAACTTGCAAATGTTTTTTTTATTTACATTTACTTTTAAATCAAACATTCCAAGGTCCAATCCTTACATGAAGCTCAAATTTCTATCAATCCTTTTTGTCGCATCCACATTTTTCATCGGCTGCGACAACAACACACTATTTGAAACAGAGTATAAGTACGCATTTTTCTGCGAACAAGCCGGAAACGGGCAATTGCAATGCAAAGAAACTGCCAATCCCGATATCCGCTACACCCATGACGAACAACAATCAATGTTGTTGCAAATGGATATTCAACAAAAAAATCTTGCACAGGTTGGGCGACTGAAAGAGGGATTCGCTCTAGTCTTCGCCCATTTTGCCTTAGGAGCACCCATTACGGTAAGAATCTCCGAAACATCAGGGATTCCCCTGCTTGGCGGATGGCAGCACCTATTCGTACGCAGCGCAATGGGTGATTTTTCCGAAACGGTTTCTGACACAAGGGATTTGGGAGACGCCACTTCTTATGTCATAAGAAAAAAAATTGAGGGCATTACGTTCAACTACGCAATGATGGTCCCCAAGAATAAATCAAAGAACAACTATCTGATATTCTTAATGGAAAATGCAGATGCCATAATCGTCTATGGAAACAACAGTGACGCGGGAGAAAGGGCCATAGAATATTTGAACAGCAAGCTTAAGTAAAAAGTTCTATTAAAATTTTTCAGATTCATTTTCATTCAATCTAAAATGGAGATTACATAGATTATGGACTCTTTCGATTTGTTTATTGCCGGCCTAATTGTATTCCTTGTGATTTCGTTGATATTTGCCGCACAAAAGCGATATGTCGTGTATTTTGATGGATCGGACCTATTTGTTTCTGCACTGACATGGCTGGTACTACCTGGAACCTACTTATTTGTCAATTTTTTAGGATTGTCCGAAACATTCGCTTCAGTCCTGTTAATTCTTGCAGCCATTATAACAGTAATATGTTTTATTGCGTCTTTCGTAATGTGTTGTCATTACAATAAATCTATACTGGCAGGTTTATTTGTAGGAATTTTCAAGATCATATTTGCGGCCTTCGGCCTTCTACTATTAGTAGGAATGATATTCTCCGCAATCTCTGATGACAGAGACAACACAAACGCCTCGGGATGCTTATTCCTGATATTTACCATCGCATTCGGCCTCTTCGGACTCCTGGCGAAATGCATGATTAACGGTAATGCCGTTTATCAAAATCGCCAATGGACAATTCAAAACGAAGCACACGAAGAAAAAAATGATGACATTAACTCCGGCGACGAAGACGAGGAGGAGGACGAAGAAGATGATGATGACGACAATAATGATACAGAGGATGGACTTGATTGGGCTTACGAAATCCTAGAAGTATCCAAGGACTCCTCAGACGAAGATATCAAGCAAGCCTACATGAAAAAGATAAAGGAATCCCATCCGGACAAATTGCCTGCTAATACTCCCGAATGGATTATAAAAGTCGCCCAAGAAAAGTTTTCTAAACTACAGGAGGCGTACAAGGCTATTTGCGAGGCAAAGAAGCAGTAAGGCTCATGAAAAATTCTATGAGGTGAAAAATGGAATTACAGTTTACGGACTATGTTCGTTACAAATGTCCAAATTGCGGCAATGTAGAAAAACAGACGTGGGGTGTTGTCAGTATAAACGGTATTGGTAGCTGCTATAAATGCAATTGCCGCTATCCCGAAGATACCGAGATTGTACCCTGCGACCCCAATTTAGCTCGTGAATACAAGGAAGCTAAAACTGCTCAAGCCAAAGCCAATAAGGAAGCGGCGGAGGCAGCTACAGCGCTAATGAATAACGCGGGTCCCATTACTTGTGGCTGCATCACGGTATTGGCTATTGTAGGCGGACTCATTTATTTTTTCCTTTTTTGACGATTCAAAACAGCTAAACATTTTTATTACGCATTCGCGTTAGGGATAGTTACCCGTATGGGCGGAGACTCGCGTAGCGAGGCTCCGTTTTAGGAGGCTGGCGACAAGCGCAGCGCTGGCGACTGCCCCTAAAATATAGCCCGCCCTTGCCGCAGGCAAGGGAACGCCCAAAAGTCGAGAGCAACCCGGATAGCCACGCAGCGAGCCAAGCGAACATAAACTTGTTTATTTTCATTTGGCGAACGAGGCGATTGCGACTAAGTCGCAAATCCAGATGCGCAGCAAGGCAGTGGTCAGCGGCGTGCCTATCACCACCACCATCGCCGCCCTCACCTCCACCGTCGAAGGCCTCATGGACAAGCACGACTACGGTAGATTTGAGGTGTGCTCGCTGCAGGAGTATCATCGTCACATTGTGAAATAGACGAGAGAACGGACCTGCGGTCCTTCAGACGAGATACGAGAGGAACGCAGGATAAAAACGCTCTCCGCATGTCATTGCGCAGAGCGCATGACAATATCGGCTCGGCAATGCCCATGCAAGCATGGTCGCTGCTCTCGCCTCGCGTGTCATTGCGAGGAGGCAAAAGCCTCCGTGGCAATCTAAAGCATTAAAGGACTTGAGCTCATCTCAAGTCCTTTTTCTTTATGGGCGTTGCGACGCGCGAGTCAAAGTATTCCCCGCGAAAATAGCAATGTTGACACAGCATTAAAAATGTTGTATCTTATTCGCTATCATGGCAGCCGAATTTATTACACAAGACCTGGATTATCAGAAGACTCACCTTGCTGTCGCAGCAATTGAAAATGCAGCGATCAAACTCGACGTCAGTTCTTCTGATTAAATCATTTTTTTTAAATCCTGTGGACCGTCAAAATGTAAAATTTTCTTAAGCCCCTAGACAAAAACACAACTTTATCTACATTACATCCCAACGCACCCAGTCATTGAATGGCTAGGTGCGTCTTGTTTTTATCCGTCCTTCCGGATTTGCAATGACGCCTCAATCAAACACTAAACATGAGGTGCATCATGAAAAATAAAATCATCCGTAGTTCTTCCAAGATGGACAAGTCCTACAGTAAGTGGATTGCCGATTTAAAGCAGCGATTCCGCCATGCTCAAATTCAGACCGCCATTCGCGTAAATAGCGGCATGCTGGAATTTTACTGGAGCCTTGCCCAGGATCTTGTAAAACAGAAGGCCGAGGAAAAGTGGGGCGCAGGCGTCGTAAACCAGATTTCCCTTGATTTGAAAGCTGAATTTCCTGAGGCGAAGGGATTTTCGACCACAAATTTATGGAATATGAAAAAATGGTATTTGTTTTATGCAGAAAAACTCCAACAAGTTGTTGGAGTTTTAGAAATGCCTAAAAATTTTGCGTTAATTCCTTGGGGACAGCATATTGCAATTTTTACTAAAAGTGAAACCGTTGACGAAGCCTTGTTCTACATCAATAAGACCATTGAAAATAACTGGAGCCGAGCCGTTTTAGTCCATCAAATGGAAACAGGTTTATATCAAAGCCTTGGGAAGTCCGTTAATAACTTCGGTTTGACCATCCCTGAAACAGAGCGTCTTGATGTCAGCGAAATATTGAAGGAATCCTATACCTTTGACTTTATTCCTGCTGAGCAGAAGTTGAAGGAACGGAATCTCGAGTCTGGCCTGGAGCAAAACATTATGCGATTCCTGCTGGAGTTGGGGAAAGGATTTGCTTTTGTAGGGCGGCAAGTGGAACTTGTTGTGGAAGGGGATTCATTCTTTATTGATATGCTTTTTTATCATATCCGTTTGAAGCGTTATGTAGTTGTTGAGTTGAAGGTGGAAGAATTTAGTCCAAGTTTTATCGGTCAGCTTGGATTTTATGTGACTGCATCTGACCATCTTTTGAAGCAGAAGGATGATAACCCGACCATTGGTCTTTTGATTTGCAAGTCTAAAAAGAAAACGGTGGTAGAATGGTCCTTGGCAAATATGGTGTCGCCTATTGGAGTTGCAGAATATAAACTGCTCCCAAAAGCGGAGGATTTGCAGAAGCAGATTGATGAACTGTAAAGGTGCCCACAGCGATCGCCACACCCAAACCGCAAAAATTCCCCTTGTCCTCCCCTCTCTCCGTTTGATATACTGCAGGTATAACCATCAGCGTTCGCTATGCGAACAAGGAGAGAATATGAGAAGCTATACAACGTTCAGCCTGCAGTACGCCCACCGTTTCTACGGTTTCAAGGGAGAGGCGCAGTACCTTCACGGTCACACGGGTATCTTGACCATCGAGGTGGAGGATTCCATCAATGCGGGGGTGAACATGGTGTTCCCCTGCAACGAAATCCAGAAGACTGCCTGGAACATTCTGCGGAATTTCGACCACGCCCTCATTCTGCGTGAAGACGACCCGCTGCTCCCCGCGATTCTCGATGTCTATGAAAAGCAGGGCATCAGGAACGGACATCCGCAAAACAAGATGAAGGGGCCTGCGTTCAAGACAGCACTGGCCACGGCTTACCCGGATTGCCGCCTGGTGGTGACGAAGGAGACCATGACGGTGGAAGGCATGATCAAGATTGTCTATGACCTTCTGAAAACGAAGCTGAACATCGCAAAGATTACATTCACCAGCGGAGCGAATGCCGCCTCCCAGGAATTTCCCGTCACGAGCACGGTCAAGCGCTGCCCTCTCTGCGGAATCGCCCTGGACGAAAACGGAGCTTGTCCCAAGTGCGGCTACAAGGAAAAAGCGTAATTCGCGATTCGCCCACTCGACGTAAAACAGAAAAGGACTTGAGAATATTCTCAGGTCTTTTTTTTAATAGTGACTTTTTTATATTTAACAAATAAACCTTATCAAATATAAGCTAGTCCATGAAAAAAGTCATAATTGTAGAAGCCCTTTCCACCGGTTCTAACCTCATCCAGGATTGCTTCGACAGAGACCTGGAGCCTATCGTTCTTGAAAGGTATCTAGACACAGAAGTGTCAGCCAAAGCTCTAGAGCACGAACGTTCTGAAAAATACTCCCACATCAAAGTTCCATTCACAATCATCAAGGAACAGAAATCCTACGAAGTTACTTTAGAACAGGTTCGAGCCCTGGCGCCTTCATTTGTTCTCCCCGGTTCCGAAGATGGTGTCATTCTGGCCACAAGACTTGCCGATGACCTGGGATTACTAGGAAATCCCTACTCCATCATCAATAAGATGACAAATAAGTTCCATATGCACAATGCCCTGAAAGAAGCTGGCGTTCGTCATATTCGTGGACAAGTTTGCAAGACTCCAGAAGAGGCAGAAAAATTCTACGACACACTTGACAACGAAAATGTGGTCGTTAAGCCGCCCCATGGAGCGGCCTCCATGGGAGTCCGTTTCTGCAAGGGCAAGAAAGATCTTCTCACAAAGTTTTCAGAACAACTGGGACAGATTGGCAGTCTAGGCGATATTGCACAGGAACTACTCGTTCAAGAAAGAATTATCGGTTCCGAATACATCGTCAACACACTGACCTTTAACGGAATCCATAAAGTAACTTCTATCTGGAAGTACGAAAAGAAAGCCTTAGATAATGGCTCCAACGTTTATGTAGGCATGATCGCCATTGATGAAGTAACTCCAGAAGCATACGCTCTCGTTGAGTACGCCTTCCAAGTTCTTGATGCAATCGGCATTAAACAGGGGCCAGTTCACGGTGAGTATATGCTTGACGAAAAGGGGCCAGTACTTATTGAAACGAATTGTCGCTGCATGGGCACATCATACCCGGCTCCCTACGGAGACCTCATTTTTGGGCATCACGAAACTGACCTCGCCCTTGAAAGCTACACGAATCAGGATGTGGTTCTACAACGTCTTTGCAAGCCCTACGGCACAAAGAAATTCGGATTTAACAAGTTTATGATAACTCCGAAAGACATGCCCATTACAAACTCCCCAATTTTCGGCATTCTCCCCCATCTCAGGAGTTTCTATAACTGCACTGTATATTCAACCATTTCAACAGACAACCTGGCAAAAACGGTCGATCTGGAAACCTCCTCGGGTACTATCCGTCTAGTTCATGAAGACTACTCCATCATCAAACAGGAATATGAACTGCTGAAGGATCTGGAAAGCAAATACTTCGGTCTTTTGTATCAAGAAAATTTTGACAAAAGCCTCGGATCTTTGCCCGAAGTTTCCGCAGCGCCAGATTCCCTTGATTCCTTCGAAATTGACTTACGCCATTTAAAGGATTACCCACTGGAAGATGTATACCATTACTTAAAGCAGGTAATTCTTTCCGTAAAGAAGGGTGGAACTATTTTCGTAACCAAGGATGCCTACGCTGAATTCCCATACGGAGCCGCAGGCATGGTAACGATTTTAAGAATATTCGGGCTCACAATCAACTTGCCTGTCTATAAGAGCGACAAGATTATCGCAGAACGATAAGTTTCACATTCAAGCCAATGATCAAGCGTAACGATAAAATTATTCTCCGAAAATTTCGGCAGTTTATGATTCCCGCCCTGGGAACTGCCGTCGCCATTTCATTAAATGAATTTGTGGATAGCATTCTGGTTTCCCAGTTGTTGGGCAGCGACGCAATGGCCATCGTAAATGTGGGCTCCCCCATCATGCTAGTGGCTGCAAGCCTATACGCACTTTTCGGCTTCGGCGGAAATATCATTTACTCCCACGCCCTAGGCGAAAAGAAGCTGGAGAAGGCCAATCAGGTCTGGGGTGCCTCCATGCTAACCGCAGCCATCATCAGTATCCTTATTATGCTAGCCGGTTTTGCATTCCAAGCTCCTATTGCCGCGTTCTTAGCCGAAGGGTCCAACTACTATTCCGAAATCTATCCATACATCTTTTACCTATTCCTCTCGTTCCCCTTGGTCATTCTCGTCATGTCCATGGCAGCATTCCTGCCCGCTATGAACCACGCCATTCTTGGAAGCGCCTGCGCAATCGTGGCCAACGTGGTGAACCTGATTATGGATTATGTCTTTATCGAAATTTTCCACCAGGGTGTCTGTGGAGCAGCCATGGCGACCCTTGCGGGCTACATTGTTGCAGGCCTCATCATCCTCATTTTGGCAATAAGCAAAAAATTGACACTCCCCTATCGATCTTTATTGCAAAAGCCAAATCTTTCCATCATCAAGGATATCACCAACACAGGCATTTCCGCAGCCTCACTGCAGTTAGGGTTCGCCATTGCCTGGGGTTATTGCCTTTCTACTGCTGCAAAAATTGCTGGTGACGACGGCCTTGTGGCCTTCTCCTTTTTCGTCCAGTTGGCTTCCATCATCTCGATTGTCCTCGCCGGCGTATGTGACGGCGCAATGCCCATTTATTCCTTACTCTACGGTGCAGGCGACAAGCAGGGCATCAAGATGCTCACCCAGAAAGCAGCACTAGTTTTGGAAACAGGCAGTATCGCCTGCGTTATTTTCTTTGTAACCTGTCCCCAAATCCTATATAGTTTATTCGACATCCATACGGAAGCCCAGAGAGCTCTTTGCTGGTCGTCCATACTCACCTTTGCCACCTACGCTCCCCTCCGGAGTTTCATGGTGTTATATCGCATCATCCTGAACACCTGTGGTCATCCTAAGAACTCCACTATTCTCGCTATTATAGATAGCGCCGCTGGAATTATTTTCTTCTCATTCATCTGCACTCGCTTCTTTGGTGTTCGCGGACTGTGGTACGCCTATATAGCCACCGTTTTTTCCGTCTGCGTTGGAACCGCATTATACAACACGGTCAAGTACATCAGAAGCAAAAGAGCCATTTCCCCGTTTTTCCTTTTCCCAAAACAAACCGAAGATCTACTCTTTGACTTCACCCTGGTTACCGATGACAAATCCATTGACGAAGTTTGTCTAAAGGTTATCGAGGCTTGCAAAGAGAGGGGTATATCCCAGAAAAGCAGTGCTTTCACAGCACAGCTGATTGAAGAAATGTCCCTATATACAAGGACCCATTGCGGAAGCCATCAACCCATAGATATCCTTGCCAGCCAACAGGGCGATTCCGTCAAAATCGATTTTCGAAGTATAGGTAAGCCATTCAATCCTCTAAACGAAACTGATTTGGACGACCATTACAACGTGACAATTCTCAAAGGACTTTCCAAGAAAATTTCATACGAATACGCCATGGGTTTGAACACCACCTCCATTTTCATAAGCGGAGACAATTAAGATGATGCAAAAAATTGTTATTGTAGAAGCCCTTTCCACTGGTTTCAATTACATCCAAGACTGCATCGACAGAGGTTTTGAACCCGTCATTCTTGAGGTAGCCTACGCCGACAAGAATATGGAAGATTTCATAAATCAACAGCGTCAGGAAAAGTACGTCAAGTTAAAGACGAAAATTCAAATTCTTAGAGAATCCGACTCCTATGAAAAGACATTAGAAATGGTTCGAGCCCTGGATCCAATACTTGTTTTGCCTGGCGCTGAAGACGGAGTTGTTCTAGCCACCCGCCTTGCCGACTCTCTGGGTCTTCCTGGCAATCCCTATTCCATGATCGACAAGATGACAAATAAGTTCTGCACCCATGAAGCATTGAAAGCCGCTGGGGTTCGTCACATTCGCGGAAAAATTTGCAAGACTCTTGAAGAAGCTGAAAAATTTTACGACGAACTGGATAATGAAAAAGTTGTCATTAAGCCTCCCCATGGAGCTGGTTCCATGGGGGTCCGTTTCTGCAAAGGAAAGAAAGATCTCCTCACAAAGTTTTCAGAACAATTGGGACAAATAGGCTGTCTAGGAGATATTGCCCAGGAACTACTCATTCAAGAAAGAATTATCGGTTCCGAGTACATAGTCAACACACTAACATTTAATGGTATCCATAAAGTAACTTCCATCTGGAAGTACGAAAAGAAACTCCTAGATAATGGATCTAACGTTTATGTAGGCATGATCGCCATAGATGAAGTAACTCCAGAAGCATACGCTCTCGTTGAGTACGCCTTCCAAGTTCTTGATGCAGTCGGCATAAAACAGGGCCCCGTTCATGGCGAGTATATGTTCGATGAAAAAGGACCTGTACTTATCGAAATCAACTGTCGCTGCATGGGAGGTTCGTATCCAGCAACATATGGAAACGAAATTTTCGGTCATCACGAAACAGACCTTGCTTTAGATAGTTATATCAATCCGAAAATAGTAATAGAAAAACTTTCTAAGCCATATAAATCAAAAAAATATGCCAAAACAAAAGATCTTATAACTCCTCGGAGCATGCACATTTCTAATTCTCCGATTCTTGGAATTATTCCGTATTTAAAAAGTTTCCACTCCTGTGGCATTCAGACCTCAGCAAAATCCAATAGCATTGAAAAAACAGTGGACCTTGAAACAGAAACAGGATTTATCTTCTTGTATCACGAAGATTATTCTGTTATTTCTCAAGAGTTCGAACTGTTAAAAAAACTTGAAAGCAAATACTTCGGTCTTTTGTATCAGGAACATTTTGACGAAAGCCTCGGATCTTTGCCAGAAATTTCAGCAAAGCCAGATTCCCTTGACTCCTTCGAAATTGACTTACGCCATTTAAAGGATTACCCACTGGAAGATGTATACCATTACTTAAAGCAGGCGATTCTTTCCGTAAGGAAGGGCGGAACTATTTCCGTAACCAAGGATGCCTACGAGGGCTTTCCTTATGGAGTTGCTGGTATGGTCATGATTTTCAAGATCATGGGCCTCACGATAAAGCTTCCTGAATACCAAAACGATAAACTTATCGCCATCAAAAACAGTTAAAAAAGAGGCATCATCAACATGTG
>DCGZ01000141.1 GCA_002314675.1 Fibrobacter sp. UBA1765
AGCTGGTGAACAATTCCAAGAAGCTGATTGAAGCCACCGCCGAATGCGATGCCGAAGCCGTAGCTACAGCGCTTAACAAGGCCCACACCCAGATTTGCAACAACCTGAACTACAACAACGAGGGAACATTCCAGGCGGTGATCTGCCTTGCATACTTCTATGCAAACCTGAAATACACCATCATCAAGGAACTGCCTAGCGGCAAGGGCTACGCCGATGTCGCCTTTATCCCATACGTTCCCAAAGTTCCAGCGGTTATCATCGAACTCAAGCGCAACAAGAGCGCAGAAACCGCCCTTACGCAAATTGAAGAAAAACGCTACTTCGATTGCCTCGAAAAGTACCAGGGCGACCTTCTGTTCGTTGGCGTAAACTATGACGACGAATCCAAGGTCCACACTTGCGAAATCAAGAAGTTTGTGAAGTAAAGAGTCGCAAAAAAACATCCCCGAAAGTATTCACTTTCGGGGACATTTACCAATCAATAACTTTACTTAGTCTTTGATTTCAACAGCGCCAGTTTCATCGGCTTCCTTGGCCGGCTTCGATACAACGCTCATGTAGATCGTGCCAAGAATTGCCGCACTAAAGCTACCAAGCAAAATACCTAGCTTTGCGCTGTCTTGGCGTGCACTCGGGTCAAAGGCAAGGCTTGCAACAAAGAGAGCCATGGTAAAGCCGATACCAGCAAGCATGCCACCGCCAAACAATACCTTCCAGCTATAGCTCGGCTTTTTGGAAATACCGATTTTCACAGAAAGGAACGAGAGGAGGAAAATGCCGATTGGCTTACCGAATACAAGAGCAAGGGCGACAGCGCTCATCACAGGCACGTCAAGGCCGCCGAGCTTGACTTCTACGCCGGCATTAGAAAGCGCAAACAAAGGCATAATAAAGAAGTTGACCCACGGAGAAAGAGGCTTGTAAAGGCGTTCCTGCATCGGTATACTTTCCTTTGCGCCCTTCTTAAGCATGGAGAATACTTCAAAGCGTTCTTCGCTCTTGACGTTCGGATCGCCAGAAAGCACATGGCCAACCTTACTTGTAAATGTGCCAAGCTTACCAGAAGTAACAACCGCCTTTGCAGGCACAGAAAGGCCAAGGAGCACACCGGCAATTGTCGGGTGCACACCGCTCTTTACAAAGAATGCCCAAACGCCTACACCGATTACACCGTGCACGAGCAGGTTGCGAACGCCAACATGCAAAAGAACATTAATCAAGACAAGCAACGCAATGCCAATTCCAAGGGCTGGCACATTCAGGTTTCCACCGTAACCGAATGCAATCACAAGGATAGCGCCAATGTCATCAGCAATAGCGAGAGTCAAGATCATCACGCGGAGCGCATGCGGAACGCGACGGCCAAGAATAGCCATGCAGCCAACAACAAACGCAATATCGGTTGCCGTAGGAATGCCCCAACCACGAGGAGCATCGGCTCCTGTAGCAGCATTAATACTCAAATAAATCAATGCCGGGAAAAGCATACCGCCAGCAGCAGCGATAATCGGGAGGCTCGCAGCCTTCGGATCTCGCAACTCGCCATAAGTCATTTCGCCCTTAACTTCTAGACCAATGTTAAAGAAGAAAATTGTCATGAGCGCATCGTTAATGAGCCATTCAAGGCTAAAGCCGTGTTCAAGGCCCAAAAGCGAAGCTAAATCCGTGCCAGCGATATTGATTGCAAACGGCAGGTTCCAAAAATGGTGATAGGAATGCGGACTGACGTTAGCCCACAAGAGCGCTGCAAGCGTCATGATGATAAGGACAATGCCGCCCGTGGTTTCTACACGGAGCAAGCGCTCAATCGGAGTAATGATTTTCTGGATCGGGGTATCCGGAAAAAGTTTATCTAGGTTATCGCTGCTTGTTACTTTCATAAGCATTCCTTGGGTTTTTAATAAAAATCCGTTATGAATAATAAACCCCGTCGTGTAGCGGCGGGGTTCTTATCTTTAGAAGAACACAGGCGGCCAACGTGGGTTCTTGGAACTCATGTCAATCTTGTAGAAGTCCTTCTCGTAGCGACCTGCATCGAGGCCATACATCTGCATTACGTGGCGAGCCATCCACTTGCCGAGCTTAAGCACGGTAAGCTTTTTGCGGAGACGGCCCTGGCAGTCACGGTTCATGATATCCGGGAGGGTCGAAGTCGTAAGGATTTCATCAATAGCCGGGCTATTGAGCTTTTCACGGGCTTCAGCACTTGTGTGGAAGTGAGTTACACCGAAGCATACGCGGTTCGGGTTACCCTTCTTGATATGTTCGCAGCACTGTACAATCGTTGTACCTGTACGGACCATGTCATCAAATACGATAACGTCCTTGCCCTCGATTTCATCGATGCTAATGTCGGAAAGTTCCGGGTTGAACGTCATGGAGATTTCGCGTTCACCGGTACGGACCTTGTCCATAACAACACGCTTGCATTCCGGGAGCTGCAAAGCATCGTAAACGGCGTTCATGAACGGGCGTGCGCCCTTGTCCGGGGAAACAATAACAAGGTTATTGCCATCCTTGCCAGTCTGCACAAAGTTACTGCTCTTGATGTAATGAGCATAAACATCTGTCGGGATCAAGTTGTGGAAATGGCCTTCAAAAATATCGTTGAACAGGTTCTGGACCTTGATGCTGTGGTTGTGGCAAGTTACAACAGCGTCTACGCCAGAAGTCTTGAGGAGCTGGGCGTAAAGAAGGCTTGTAAATGCCTGGCCATCGAACTTCTTGAGGTCAACATCCGGGCGATCCTTTTCAAGTTCGCCAATGCGGTGCGGGCCACGGTCCTGTGCGCTATAGAACAAATCCGGTTCAACGAGAACAACCTGTTCGGCACCATTGTCCTTGGCAGCACGGGCCAGAATGCAGTTACGCATTGCATAGTCGTTACGGCTGCGGTCATGGTTAGAAACGGAACAGATCAAGACAATCTTGCCTTCAAGGCGCTTGCCGATATGCTCGAGGTCATCCATGTCGAGCATGTAGCGCGGGCAGAATTCAGAGTTGGCGAAAGTCTTCAAGGAGACAACGTCGGAAATATCTTCACGAAGTCCAATATACTGGGCCATGTCGATGGCAAACGGATCATCGGTGAAGTTACCGGTCACGATAAAACGATCTGACATAAAAATTGCCTTGATTTAGGGTTTATTTTATACCAATCAATATAGAAAATTTTCCATTACCAAAAACAAAAAAGCCCACGCTCAAGGCAATCGCTTGAGTGCAGGCTAAAAAATCAGACAAAAGTGTAAATTAGTCCCAAAAGTCGTCGCTAGATGCTGCAGGAGCTGCTGGAGCCGCAGGGGCCGGTTCCGCCACGGGAGCGGCATCTGCAACAGAAGCCTGCTCAACAGCAGGAGCTTCTTCAACCGGGGCCGGTTCAACGCCAACAGAGCCTTCAGCAGATTCCATCGGAACGTTCTCTACAGGAGTTTCTTCGGGGGCCGGTTCATTAGCAGGAACGGAATAAACCGGTTCCGCCGGGGCAGACGAATAGGATTCTGTATAGGAGCTTACGGATTCGCTGCCAGCCGGATTGCCGACCGCATCATTGGAACTCTTGTCGACCCACCAAGGGAAGCCAGCCGGTTCCAAAATCGTCTTGCCGAATTCCTGGGCAATGTGGATTGTTTCAAAGTAGCCAACGCGTACACGGTAATAGGTTCCTTCAAGTTCACCCGGGTTTTCGACTTCGCTAAGGTAAGCCTTTACACCTTTTTCTTCAAGCTTCTTTACAATGGCGTTTGCGCCCTTTTTAGAAGGCTGAATGCCGACCTGGATTACATACGGTCCCTTATCAGACTGTACTACCGGGCCTTCCAACCTAGAATCGGTAGCCTGTTTAGAATCCGCAGCCTGTTCCTTTGCCCCCGACATGGACTGCAAGACAGGTTCTTCTGAATTCGAGCCAGACATGGACTGCAAGACAGGATCGTCATCCTGTTCAACGGCCTTTACCGCAGGAGCCTTTTCTGCTGCTACAGGCTTAGCGGCAGGCTTTGGTGCAGGAGCCGGAGCTGATTCTTCGGCATCGCCACCACAGGCAGAAAGTACCATTCCGCATAAAAATGCAGCAAGCGTTGCATAACGAATTAAATTCATACAGAAAATCCCTCAAAAGATTATTCGTAAGTACAATATAGCATAAGTCTTTGTACTATAACGAGTTACGGCTTAAAAAAGTTGATTTTTTCTTATGTTTTATTTTTGGGACTTGACAAAAACCAAAATCTTAAATAGATTTGGGCGCAAAATTCAGTCAAATTTTAACCAAAGGATTACCGTGATCGGTGTTATCGTAAAGTCTAACGAACCTTTTGAACGCGCTCTCAAGCGTTTTACCAAGTCCTGCGAAAAGAACGGCATCATTTCTGATGTCAAGAAGCGCCAGCGCTTCGAAAAGCCGTCTGAAGTTCGCAAGCATGCAGAAACTGCAGCTCGCCGCAAGCGCCTCAAGGAACTTGCAGACGCAAACCGCAAGCGTCTTTACTAATCTGTAAGTTTTCCAAGTCGATTCCAAATCGCCACGGAAACCTTATTTGATTGATTAAGAGAGGAAGCAACAAAACTTCCTCCTTTTTTGCTATATTGCAACATCGTAATCTTCAATTCTAAGATGCTAGAAACAGACGCTAGATGCGCAAAAAAAAATCGTAGAGTGCATTTCTCTGGCATCTGGATCTTGCATCTGGCATCTATAAAAAGGAAACACTATGGCAAGCGAACTTCTTACAAAGATCAAGGACGACATCAAGGCTGCAATGAAGGCTCATGACGCAGAAACCTTGAGCACACTCCGCACACTCCACTCCGATATCAAGAACGAAGCTCTCAAGAGCGGCTGCACCCCGGCAGAAATCGAAGCAACAATCACCGACGACATGGTCCTCGATGTTCTTGCAAAGAGCCTCAAGCAAAAGAACGAAGCTATCGAAATTCTCACGAAGGGCGGCTTCGCTGACAAAATCGGCGATGAAAAGGCAGCAATCGAAGTTTACCAGAAGTATTTGCCAAGCCAGCTTTCTGAAGAAGAAGTCGTTGCGATCATCAACGAAGTCAAGGCAGCTGTAGGCGCAGCAAGCCCTAAGGACATGGGCAAGATGATGAAGGAACTCACCCCGAAGACCAAGGGACGCTTTGATTCCAAGAAGCTCAGCGCCCTCGTGCAGGCAGCCTTGAAGTAATATTTGTCATCTCTAAAAAATTCAAGCAAAAGGTGCGGCTATGCCGTGCTTTTTTCGTTTTGCACCAAAGCACCCGATACACAAAAAACTAACTTTTAACCATGAACAAAAAATGTCTTTTTCTTTGGATCTTTTTCTTTTGGCTTGGTATTGGCGTAATGGTCCTTGTACCAGAACAGTCCCTAACGTTTATATATAAGCTTGTGTGCCTTGGCGTGTGGAATACCATCATTTCAATACTCGCCTGCAAGGTTTCCGAAAAAAAGCCGGAAGAAGAGGAAATCGACTTTCCTCCAATGCCCGAAGAAAAACCCGCGACAATCGACGAGGTCAACGATTTTATCGCAGCCAACAAGGAACCGGAGGTTCCAGAAATTCCAAAGGAAACGGTCCATACCCTGCCAGAAAAATCATGGGAGGTATTTACCAAGGCTACGCTTCGCAACAGGCCCTTTTCTGAGGTTGTGCCGCTTCTCAAGGAACTTCTCCAGGAAATGTTCGAAGGCTCTTCCGGCGTACTCTACATGTATAACGGGAACCAGTCCGAAATGGCCGTAATCTTTTCTTATGGCGAGATCATCCTTGGCAAAGAAATCATTTCGCCGTCTGAATGCGCAAGCTTTAACCGTGGCGAAATCGAAGTCACAGATTTTAACGACGTAAGCCTTTCCGGTGGCTGCACGCATCTAGACCACCAAAAGCAGGGAGCCGCACTTTGCGTGCCTATTGAAGGGCTCGAAGAGCACTTTGGCGTCCTTACCATTTATTCGCCGGAACTGAATGAAGAAAAGCGCAACCTGTGGAAAACCCAGCTCAAGATTATCGCAACGATTTTCGGTCTCTACATTGCCGACGTAAACTTGAAAGTCCGTTTTGACGAGCATAATATCAGGGACACTCTTACCGGGCTTTTCAACCGCCGCTACATGGAAGAATCGCTGCAGCGTGAAATATCTGCGGCAAAGCGTCATCGCAACCCGATTGGCCTGGTTTCGATCTACCCAGACAATATTGCAGAAATCAGGGCCCAGCTTGGCAAAAAAATGGCAGACCAGCTTTTGTGGGAAATAGGCCAGCGCCTGCCCAAATACATTCGCACAGAAGATATCCCGTGCCGCTTCGAAGAAGACTCTTTTGTCATTTTGCTCCCGGGTGCAGATTTTACAATTACCCAGGAGCGAGCAGAACGCATCCGTCGCGAAATCGAGGGACTCGAAATTGCCTATGGCGATGTCGTACTGAAATCCACATTAAGCCTTGGTGTTTCTGTATTGCCGCAATTTGCACGAGACAAGGAAGAACTGATAAGCTCAAGCCTGCTCGCCTTGCAGACTGCCATGCAAAATGGCGCAAACAGGGTCGTAACAATCGCAGACGTAAGACATTAAGATTGGTTTAGAATGGATAGAGCACGCCGCCGAAAATTCGGGCAGAACTTTTTAGACGTTCCTACAGCAATGCTTATCGCAGGCGACTTGCCTGCTGCAGACGGAGACGCGGTCCTTGAAATTGGCCCTGGGCATGGTGCACTCACGGAACACCTGCTAGACCGAAACATTGAACTGACCGCTGTCGAAATCGACGAGCAGTGCGTTGAATTTTTGCAGAACAAGTTCAAGGGCAAAAGCAACTTCAACATCGTAAATCTCGACTTTTTGCAATTTGACTTGCAGGCGTTCTTGAACGCCCACGACAAGCCGTGGGTTACGGGTAACCTGCCATACAATGTTTCTACGGCAATCATTGCAGAGCTCATGCCAAGGCTACACATGACCAAGGGCTTTATGGGCATGGTCCAACTAGAAGTTGCAGAACGCATTTGTGCAGAGCCATGTTCTAGTAATTATGGCAGCTTATCGGTTCTTGTATCCGCTTATGCAAATACACAGATACTAAGGGAAATCGGGCCGGAACATTTTACTCCAAAGCCAAACGTCGATAGCGCAACAATGCTACTCACCCCGCGTGAAAACCCATTGCTGGCTCCGGCAGATTTCTTTGACTTCGTTCGTTCCGCCTTTACCCAAAAGCGCAAGACACTTGCCAATTCCTTTGGCGCAGGTTACAATAAAAAGCAAGTTCAAGCAGCAATAGAAGCTCTTGACTGGCCAACGACAATCCGAGCAGAAGAACTTTCTCCAGAAAAATTTTTGGAGCTGTACAACGTGATGAAGCCCGAATAAAGGGAGGCTTTATGAAAAATGAAGAAGTAATTAAAGTCCTTGAAGAAATCCGAATCTATATTCCCGCAGAACAGCTTAACGCTGTCAATTACGCAATCCAAGTTTTTCAAAAACTTGAAAAAAAGAATATCAACGACATTCTTGAATACTTAGATAGGTAACCCAATGGAAAACTGGATATTTCAGGCAGGAACATTCTGGGCTCTTGTCCCGCCAATCGTTGCAATTCTACTTGCTCTAATAACCAAGGAAGTTTATTCATCCCTTTTCGTCGGGGTTGCAATCGGCGCATTCTTTATTTGCAAAGGTGACTTTCCTGCATTACTAGACGCTGTATTCAAGGACGGCATGATCAAGCAGCTGTCAGATTCCTGGAATATCGGTATTATACTGTTCCTTGTAATCTTAGGCACGATGGTTGCGTTAATGACAAAGGCCGGAGGTTCTGCGGCATTTGGTAACTGGGCATTAAAACGCATCAAGACAAGCGTAGGCGCCCAGCTTGCAACGATTTTCCTTGGCATCCTGATTTTTATTGACGATTACTTTAACTGCCTTACCGTAGGCAGCGTTATGCGACCGATTACAGACAAGTTCGGAATACCTCGTGAAAAACTTGCATACCTAATCGATTCTACAGCAGCTCCGATTTGCATTATCGCTCCAATTAGTTCCTGGGCAGCTGCCGTTTCGGGATTTGTAGAAGGTGAAGACGGCCTTGGTCTTTTTGTAAAGGCAATTCCATACAACTTCTATGCACTTCTCACAATCGCCGCGCTTTTTGGAATCATTTTACTAAAAGTCGATTTTGGGCCTATGAAGCAATGCACAGCAATGAAGGATCTTGAAGAAGAAGTCAGAACAAACGGTACAAAGCCTAAAGGAACCGTATTTGACCTTGTATTCCCTATTTGTGCTTTAATCGTTCTAAGCACAGTCGGAATGATTTATACCGGAGGTTTTTTCTCATCGGGAGAAGCACACAAGGGCTTTGTAGACGCATTCGCTGCATGCGATGCTTCTGTCGGACTAGTCCTTGGTTCCTTTGCAGCGCTTATCCTAACATTCATTGTAATGATTTCTAGACGAGTCTTGAAATTCGGAGAATGCATGTCTTGCCTTCCGGACGGTTTCAAAGCGATGGTTCCGGCAATTTTGATTCTTTCTCTTGCATGGACTCTTAAGGGAGTTACAGACACTCTCGGCGCAAAGGAATTCGTTGCAGGTGTGGTACAGGGCGGAGCAGCGTCTCTCATGAGCATGATGCCTGCAATCATCTTTGTCATAGCAGCCCTCCTTGCCTGCGCAACTGGAACTTCATGGGGAACCTTCGGAATTCTCATTCCTATTGCAGTAAGCGTATTCCAGGGCAGCGATAACACTCTAATGGTTATTTCCATTTCAGCATGCATGGCTGGCGCTGTTTGCGGAGACCATCTTTCACCTATTTCCGACACAACAATCATGGCGAGCGCCGGAGCAAAATGCAATCACATAAAGCACGTGCGAACACAGTTGCCTTATGCAGTTTCCGTAGCAGTAATTTCATTTATCAGCTACATTGTTGCTGGGTTCACCAAGAGCGCTATAGCATCATTGTTTTTTGGACTCGTTGTCTTATTAGCAGCATTAATGTTGCTAAAGAAAAAACAGGCAAAAGCAAATTAAATCCGTTTAACATAGTCTGCTAACAGCCGACAACAACTGCCGACAGAAATATGATTCAAGTACAGAACATCAGGAAAGACTTTGGTTTACAGAACCTTTTCGATGATGCAAGTTTCCTGGTAGGTCCAAGGGAACGCGTGGGCATCGTAGGTCGCAACGGGTCTGGAAAGTCAACTCTTTTCAAGATCATTCTTGGTGAAGAATATCTGGATGGCGGTTCTATACAGATTCCAAAGAATTACACCTTTGGGCATTTGTCGCAGCACTTGCACTTTAGCAAGCCTACAGTGTTTGAAGAAGCTTGCAGCATCCTTAAACCAAATGAAGACGGCTGGCTGGACACGCATTCTGTAGAGGCGATTCTCTTTGGTCTAGGCTTTGATCAAGAAAGCATGTCGAAATCTCCAGAGCTTCTTTCTGGCGGTTTCCAGATTCGCTTGAACCTAGCAAAGGTCCTTGCATCAGAACCAAACATGCTATTGCTCGACGAACCGACAAACTACCTTGACATTGTCTCTACTCGTTGGCTTGCTCGTTTTTTACGTTCCTGGAAAGGCGAAATATTGCTCATTACCCATGACCGAAAATTCATGGACAGCGTTTGCACGCACACGGTTGCATTGTACCACCACAAGTTCCGCAAGGTTCAAGGCTCTGTAGAAAAGGTTCTTGAAACTATCGCCGAAGAAGAAGAACTCGCAATGCGCACCGCAGAAAACGATGCAAAAAAACGCGAGCAGCTAGAACGAGTCATCGAACGATTCCGCTACAAGGCTGCAAAGGCGGCAATGGCGCAATCAAAGATCAAGGCCCTGGAACGCATGGGTGAAGCTCAGACATTCACAACGGAACAGACGCTTGACTTCGCCTTTGCGGAATCCCCATTCCCTGGCAAAAGACTTTTCCAGATTCGTGATTTAAGCTTTAATTATCCTAATGGACCAAAGCTCATAAATGACCTGACAGCAGAAGTTTTCAAGGGCGACCGTGTAGCAGTCATCGGTCCAAACGGACGCGGCAAGACAACTCTTTTGAACCTGATTGCAAACGAGCTCAAACAGACCGAAGGCGAAATCCAGTTCAATCCGAACGTTCAAATAAATTACTTTGGCCAAACGAACATCAACAGGCTTAACCTGGACAATACCGTAGAAGAAGAAATCCAGAGCGCATGCAAGGATTCCTTAAGAGGGCGCGCACGCACGCTTGCCGGTGTAATGATGTTCAGCGGCGATGCCGCCATGAAAAAGATCCGTGTGCTTTCTGGCGGTGAACGCAGCCGCGTTCTGCTTGCAAAGATTCTTGCAACAGAATGCAACCTGCTTTTGCTCGACGAACCGACAAACCACCTAGACATGGAATCCATCGAAAGCCTGCTCGAGGCCTTGGAAAACTACGGCGGCACGGCAATAGTCGTGAGCCATGATGAAGAGCTTTTGCACGCTTTTGCAAAACGCCTGATCGTGTTCGATGGAGGCCGCTGCTTCGTATTCAACGGAACCTACCAGGAATTCCTTGATACAGTCGGCTGGGAAGAAGAACGCGAAGTCACAAGCATCGCCATTGAAAAGAAGGTGGAAGAAAAGCCAAAAGAAGACCGCAAGGCTCGTGCAGAATACATCGCTACGCGCTCAAAGCTCATCAAGCCCGTTGAACAGAAAATCCAGAAGCTCGAAGCAGAAATCCAAAAGTACGAAGATAAAAGTGCAGCCCTGGAAGCGGAACTTGTAGAAGCATCAAGTGGAACAGACGGTGCTAAGATTGCAAAAATTGCTCAAGACCTTGATACCTCCAAGGCAAAAACAGAAGAACTGTTTGCCGAGTGGGAGACTGCAAGTGCAGAACTTGAAGAATTAAAAGAAAAATATCCCCTATAAGAAATGGTCGCATAAGCGACCATTTCTTTTATTTAGTTCTTCTAATACCGATAGTCATCGTAGCGTTTTTAGAAAGCTCCGTCCTTTTCTTTTTTCTAACTCGTATATCATACTTGTAAATATACGCGCCTGTACCAACTAACCGCTTGGATTTTGAAAGGCCGTTCCACGCAAGATAGAGATAACCGGTCGATACACGGCAATCGCCACCAAACAGTTCGTCTGCACAAGAAACTTTACCGCTGCCATCGTTGATATAGGTTCCAAGATTCGTAAACACATAGTTTTCCCATTCAATTTCCACATCTTTGGGAGAAAGTCCTGTAGTATCGCCAAGCAACAGCTCACTCATGTCGTAACGGATAAGCATTCCCGGCATACCGATTTCTTCTTGAATATCCTGCAGGGACTTCTTGGTAGATACAGCAAAAACCTTCATCCCATCGGAATCGTATTTTTCCAAATTTTCAGGTCCGACATTAACAATCTTGACTGCGTCAAGTCGCAACGCCTGCTTACCTTCGATACGGACCCATGGGTTGTTTTCATGAACTTCGTTACCGTTCAAGTCAGTACCGACATTCGGAACAAGCTTTACGCTATCGCCCACTGCCGGGACGGCATCTTCTTCGGACGACTTGCCAAAATACCATTCCAACACAGAAGCGTTAGAAAGAGCTACCCGTTTTTGAACATTTAAATTCTTGCTAACTTCCCTGCCATCAAAGTAAATCTTGAAATCAAGCAAATCCGGATTGATCTTTGTAGCAGAATCGAGCGATTCGCTTAAGTAAATATCCAATACGCTAAGTTGATCGTTACGAGGGTCCACAATCGCCTTCAAGATCACAGGAGGCACAAAATCCTTAATAGGCTGGTTACCCATGGTCATGGCAATCGTATCTACCACGCCGGTAGAATCATCCTTCTTAAAGAATCTCCAATGGGAACTCAACGAACCTGCGTAAACAGAGCCGTTTGTATTTCCGGTAAAGACTGTCTTGTACAAAGAATCCGCAGTAAACACGAGCGATTTGTCATCAGCCTTTGCTGCAAGTATCGTTGCGTTAGACCGAATGGTTTTGCTGGAATCAATGCCAAAGACCCAGGTAAGCGAATCTAGAATATAACGTTCATCATCCTTGATCAAATCCTGGTACTTAATAAACAGGCTGTCGCCAATGCCATCGCCGTCATTGTCATGCATTTCCGCAAAGTCAAGTGGAGGAACAGGAGCCTTTGCAAGAGTGATATTAGTCCATTCGATTTCATTTGCAATCTTTTCATCAGCACCCATGACCTTGAACGAAACAAAATTCGGCTTTTCGACAGGCTCCTTGCCAAGTACGTAGAACATGGCCATGCCCATGGACTTTCCGTCAATTTCAGTCTTTACAAGGCTAATCTTATTTATAGGCTTCATAGAGGCATCATAAAATTCTAGAACAGAGTCCGATGCACTCAACAGCAAGTCCCCAAGGCACATGTCAGAATAGCAATCATTACCCCTATAAAGAACCTTCACGTATACAGGGTAATAAACACCGGCGTATTCACCAAGCACCGTAGAATCAGGGTTGATCTTACGGCCAAGAGAATCTGCAAAAACGATTGTCGGCTGAGGGACCGTAATCACGAACGGATAGCTGTCGCATTCAGAACCGTCTTCCTTGCAGAACTTAAGAGTGTAGTTACCGGCAGGGAGTCCGTCGCCACTTTCATGCGCAGCCGAAATTCCAGCCGTATCAAGAGAGAAGGAACTGCCGCCTTCACCAATTGTGATGCCACCATAATAAGACTTGCCACCCTCCAATGTTTCTGTCGTTCCGTCAGCAAACACCAAAACAAATTTTGACGTAGCAGGCATCACCTTGGCCTGGGCAACGCTACCTTCATCGCAGCTTTGATTCTTATCGACCATACGCTGCAACAGTTCAACGGTACTTACGCCATTTTCGTCGACATGCTCTTCCCAGTAATATGTCTTCTCAGTCTGCAAGTTGATAGACGTGCGCATCTTGAAGTTCGAACCCGTCGCGTTACGCTCCGAGAAGAATATGTAGAAGGAATACGTCTTTCCTTCAATCAACTTCTGGGTTGAATCAGCAAGCCCGATCGTATCCAGGTAAACGCCACCTTCCACAGGGCTGTGGCAGCCTCCAATGTCAACAACCAGGCGATCATTGATAAACACCCATACGTCATCGTCTCCGCGGAATTCAAAGTACTGTCCTTTAACATACTGGAACTGGGCAGCGACCTTCATGGCAAAGCTAAAGTTATGGCAATGCCCCTCAATGCATGTAGAATCATATTTAGGATTCCATACAGTCTTTGCATCATCCAAATATTTAAAATCATCCAATGGGAAGAATCCACCATTAGGACTGTCTTCTGAAATATCGACAAGCCAGAAACCTTCTTCATCTAGCGTCATCGGAATCTGGTAGCATGTAGCCGCTATATAGTCGCCACTGCCAGTCTTCACTGTATCTGGAATAAACCAACGTTCAATTTCCTTAGCTGCAGAGCACTTGTGCCAAGGATAAAAAGCAGAATCCACTCGAGTCGGAATCTTATAGAACAAGGTATCGTAACCGCTAGGCTTGTCCTTGTTCACGCTCAAAATCGTATCTGTATAAAGGTAGTCGTTAACCATGCCAAGAACATGGCCATCGCATTTCTGGTTCGTCATTTCAATGCCGTTGGAATCGAGGTATGTTACTTCAGTATATGGATTACCGGCCCAAATTCCACCAAAATCTACGTCAATGCTAAAATCGCTCTGCTGAGACGATGTAGCACCCGGCAAAAGCACACCCTCGCCGGCCCAGTCAACAATGCGCACGTTAAGCGTAAGTTGCGGACACTCGCCAAAGCTGTTCGGGAACTTTTCAAAAAGCTTCAGGGGGCTTGTAAGGGTCGGAGACGGCATAATGTAGACAGTGTCATTCTTAAGCATGGATTCCGTGAATTCAAAAGGAACAAGTTCCTTTGCACCATCCTTAACGCCGCGGGCATCGGCATACTCCATGCCGAAGGCCTGCCTAAAATACGCACTCCAGTTTTCTGTATGCTTATAGACAACGCCCTGGTACCAGCCACACGTATCTGCCGAGAACGGTCCCATCTTGATCGTATCATTTGGCAAAATCATCATCGGGGACATGTTTTCCCACGGGCTCTTCAAGCGAACATACTTCGGTTCAAGCGGAGCAAACAAAACATCGTAAGCCCCGTTATCCTTGGTATAGATCCAGGTCTCATAAATGCCCTGCGGGAACCAGTCGCTAATGTTTGCTCGCTGATCGTTATCGCCTTCAGAAGCAAAAAACTTTATTTGCGGCCATTCATTTTCTTTGCGATAAAAGTTAACCTTCGCCCCATAGGAGCCTGTAGAAGTCCAATTGGAACTATTTACCGTCTTATTGTCAAAATCAACTTTCCACCAGCGGGCATAGTCATCGACCTTCATGCGCGTCGGGTTATTCATAATGTTACTGCCGACCGACATGAACAAGGCGCTATCCTTGTAAGTCGTATTGGCTCTCCAAGGATGGTAAACATGGAGTGTCCTTGTAGAATCAAAGCATGTTCCAAGCGTACCAATCTTTGTGGACACGGCAAGCTTTGAAGCGGTACCATCGATATAGATATCGCCAGCACCAGAAAGGGCTGCAGACAAGTCTACAGAACCAGCAGACATGTAAGGCGTTTTGTAACGAGAAAACGATGCAACCTTAGAAGTATTTTTCTGCATTGCGCTTGGAGAAATAGCACCATAAAACCAACCGCAGGTGGTAATATCATCTTGAGAAAAACGCATCAAGACCGAATCCTTGCCAAAAACCATTTGCGGCAAGGCCTTGTTACCCCACGGGCTTTTAAACCAAACGATTTTAGATCCCGGTGCAACAAAGGATTTTTCAAAGGAAAAATCTACAGCATCCGTATAAATCCAAACTTCGGTATCGGAACCAAAAATGCTAGAAACCGAAGGCTCGCCGAATTCCTTCCAGGAAACCTTATTATTGTTATTGAAGTTTTGATCTGCTGTATTCGGCGTAGCAGCAATATTGAAATTTTGCCAGCTCTGGAAATCGGAAACATCTTTATCCCAGGTATAAACAAACCAGCCGTTACCTTCGCTAGCCATAATCGTTGGAGAAGTCTCTCCGTACATTGGATTATAGCTACCGCCTGCAGAACCTAGAACATGGTAAACAAAATCTTCCTGACCTGTAGAACTGCGGTACGGAGCCTGCAAATGCAATATCAAAGTCGCATTTGCAAAATTTGCAAATAGCAACACAAAAAGGAATATAGCCCAATCCCTATATTTCATGAGTTTTCACTCCCAAAAATAATCCCAATCAACTTCAAATTTAGATTATATGTATGCTATCTAAAGCAATCATATTGAATTCGAAGGAAAACCGAACTATTGTAAACGAAAGGAAACGTAAAATACGATTTCCGGGGGAGGGGGACGGGTTCGGGGGGAGGGGA
>DCGZ01000168.1:0-2677 GCA_002314675.1 Fibrobacter sp. UBA1765
ACGACAAGGGCTATCTTGTGCCTTATACCGTGACTAAGGCCGCAGACGGCACTCCGAAAAAGTTGTTCAAGATAGGTGTCGCTTTCGATGCCGAAAAGCGCACCTTGGGCCAGTGGAAAATCGTAGAGTAGGGGATTCAATATGAAACAGCAGGAATTTGGCAATTGGCTTAAGGGTGTTTTAGAACCGCAAAAATTCAAGGATTTTTGCCCGAATGCAATTTGCGTAGAAGCGTCTGGTGAAGTTAAGAAAATCGTGACTGGCGTCTCCTTTCGCGATTCGCTGATAGACGAGGCTATTGCCCGTGGTGCCGATACGATTTTCGTTCACCATGCGCATGGTTTTTGGAACAATGAGCCGCGTCTGCCGGTTGGTGTACTTGGCAAAAAAATTGCGAAACTTTTTAAGCATGGCATTTCGCTTTACGGTTTTCACCTGCCGCTCGATGCCCATGAAGAAATCGGAAATAATGTTTTGATTGCAAAAGCTCTTGGAGCAAATGTTACGCAGTCCTTTATTCGTGCCGGTGAACGTGACATTGCGTATATTGCTGATTTTGCAAAGCCTATTTCTCAAAGTGAATTTATGGAACGCGTAAATGCAGCGATGCCGCATGGAGCGAATTCTGCGTTCATGTATGGAACGAATGAAATCCGCCGTGTTGCAATTTGTTCGGGTTCTGCATCGTCCGATATCCCGGAAGGTTTTGCACTTGGAGCGGATGTGTTCATTACTGGAGAAATCAAGGAAACTACTCCAATTGTTGCAGAAGAAAATTCCTGGAATGTAGTTGCCTGTGGCCATCATCGCACTGAAGTTTTCGGAGTGCGTGCCATGGCAGAAAAAATTCAAAAGGAACTTGGAATCCCCGCAGAATTTGTTGACATCGACAACCCGATTTAATATGGATATTTCTTGCATTTCAGGTATCGGTCCAAAAAAACTCGAGGCACTTCACAAGTCCGGTTTTTATTCTATTTCGGATTTACTTTATAATATTCCTCGCACTTGGATTGACCGCACTAGTGTAAATAAGATTGCAGAAATCAAGGATGGCGATAACGTTGTCTTGATAGGCAATATTGTTCGTGGTGGAATTGTGCGTGGCAGAACTAGCCGTTATTTGGGCGTATTTTCTGATGGTACGGGCGAAATCCAGCTTTCTTTTTTTAGAAGCGTTCAGTTCATTGCTAAAAAACTTGTACCGGGCAGACGCTACATTGTGATTGGTCAGGTCAGCAGCTACCGTGGCCTGCAAATGGTTCACCCTGAAATCCAGGAAACAGATGGTGAATACAATGGAGGCTTTGTTCCCGTTTACAGCATTCCTGAGCCATGTCATGAAGCAAAAATGGAACAAAAGTTTTTTCGGGGACTATACGAAAAAATTTTCAAGATGCCGAACTTGACTCTTGATCGTGGATGCCCGCTTGAACTTACGGAATTCCTGGGCATGAAGCCTGTTGTAGAAAACTTGAGAAGGTTGCACTTGCCTTTGAGCATGGGCGATGCATATCAGGGAAAAAGACAACTTAAGATTTTAGAATTGTTACCGTTCTGTCTAAGAATGGCTAGCCGTCGCAGGGCGTTGTTGCAACGAGGCAGCGAGCGTCGGGTTGACCTTGGCCGTGTTGTTGATGCTAAATCCAAGTTGCCATTTGCATTGACTGGCGACCAGGAAAAGGCATTGAATGAAATCCTTGAAGGTTTGAATGGCAAACGACAGTTCCATGCGCTTTTGCAAGGTGATGTTGGCTCTGGTAAGACTGTTGTTGCCATGCTTTCGATGCTTGCCGTTTGTGGCGGGGGAGTTGCAAATGGCGGTGAGCAATGTGCCTTGATGGTTCCGACCGATATTCTTGCAAGGCAACATTACGCATCGTTAAAGCCGTTCTTTGAATCGGCTGGATTGCGTGTAGAATTGCTGCTTGGCTCCATGACTGCCGCTGAACGGCGAACCGTTCTTGGCGAACTTCAAATGGGCTTGATTGACGCTGTCATAGGGACGCACGCGCTGTTTTCGAAAGATGTTGAATTTGCAAAATTAGGTCTTGTAATTATCGATGAACAGCATCGCTTTGGCGTGAACCAGCGAGAAGCCTTGCTTGGCAAGGGCGATTTCCCGGACATGCTTGTAATGAGTGCAACTCCGATTCCGCGTAGCCTAGCCATGACTTTGTATGGTGATTTACGAACTATCATCATCAAGGAAAAGCCTCCTGGAAGAAAGCCTGTTCAAACCCGGGTAATGCCACCGTACAAGCGCGAAGACTTGAAAAAATATCTGCTCAAGGAAATCAAGGGTGGCAATCGTTGCTATTGGGTTGTAAGTCGAATCGGAGCCGATGATAGCGATAATGCGGAAGATGTAAAAATCCAGGGCCTTGAAGAAACTGTAGAAGAACTCAAGCGTTTTTCAAGTGATTGGAAAGTTGCGTACGTTCACGGTCAAATGGATGATGAACTGCGAGAACAGAATTTAAAGGCTTTTGCAAGTGGTGAAGTTCAGCTGCTTGTAGCGACAACCGTTATTGAAGTCGGTGTGAATGTGCCTGAGGCAAACCTCATGGTAATTGACCATCCGGAACGTTTTGGTCTTGCTCAACTACATCAGCTTCGCGGTCGCGTTGGCCGAGGTGCTGCTCAGGCCTGGTGCTTTTTGATTTGCTCGCAAGAA
>DCGZ01000168.1:2702-4153 GCA_002314675.1 Fibrobacter sp. UBA1765
TGCGTATGAACGCCTGCAAAATTTTGCAAGTACAGAAGATGGTTTTGAAATTGCCGAAATGGATCTGGCGTCGCGCGGTGCCGGTAACCTGGAAGGTTCTGAACAAAGTGGTTCCTGGGTTTTCCGCTGGTTTGACTGGATTGCCGATAAGGACCTGATTTCAAAGACTCTTGAAACTGCAGAAAAAATTCTTGATGGACGAGATAAGTTTTCTGATGAGGGGTTGGTAAAAATCCAGAATTGGTATGCAGAACTCCCAAAGGGCAACCAAGACGGAATCCACTAAGATATCTTCCAACTTTTTATTATTAATTTTTCATTGTTAATTATTAATTGTTCATATGTCTGCTTACTTTTTTTCTGATGCTCATCTTGGCGTGAATCCACCAAACTCGATTACATTTCGTGAAAATTTGCTTATTGAACAATTGAAAAAATGCTGCGAAGAGGGTGCAAGCCATATTGTACTTATTGGCGATTTGTTTGAATTTTGGTATGAGTACAAATATTATGTGACCCGTGACCACATGAAGCTTTTTAGAACTCTCGGGGATATTGTTGATTCTGGAGTAGAAGTGCATTACCTTATGGGCAACCATGATTTTGCCTTAGGTGATTTTTTTGAAACTGCTCTCGGCGTACATACGGGCAAAGATTTAACCTTGCATATTCAAGGAAAAAAACTTTATTTTGTTCATGGTGACGGCCTTGCAAAATCGGATTCAGGTTATAGGTTTTTTAGGCGTGTAATTGACTTCCCCTTGAATCGCAAGCTGTTCAGTATGTTGCACCCAGATCTTGGCATGGCCCTGGCGCAACGTGTCGGTAAGAATAGCCGAAAGTATGGTGAAAAGCGTGTTATTAAAATTGATGAATATCTTCGTTATGGAAATCGCATGCTAAAAAAGCAAGATCTGGATTTCTTTGTTCATGGCCATCACCACATTCCTGGTATTTGGAATGTACCAAATGGAATTGTAGCATCACCTGGGCAATGGCTTTTTACATTGAATTACCTAAAACTTGAAAATGGTAACTTGGAATTGATTCAAAAGAGATAAAAAAATGGCGGCTAAAAGCCGCCATTTTTTGTAGTTCGTGAAGGCAACAAGGTAAAGCTGCTAATTCAAGTTTGTTACGATATGTCAAGTGAAAAAACGGAAAAGCGAGAGGTGGGGTATAAAGGTCGTGCCCGTGGAAAAATTTTAAATGAATTTTTATCTTGTAGGTGAAAGTCTGCAAGGAAGTTATTGACAACAAAATAATTTACTCCATTGTCAAGAATAACCTAAGCGATTTTATTGAATTTGCTGCGTGCATTACCCGCTTGTAAGGGCTGAGTTTGCACATATCTGTTGCGCTTATCTATAAAAAACGTATATTTCTATTTATAGACAACCTCCATTTCGCCCTAGGAGTTTTATATGCGTAAAAAGATTTCGCTGATGCTA
>DCGZ01000168.1:4191-4416 GCA_002314675.1 Fibrobacter sp. UBA1765
GACGGCGAATCCAATTCCGGGACCTCTGCAAATGGTTCCGTTTCCGAGTCCGATTTGGTTGTTGCGACTTTCGATGATTTGCCGGTTTGCAGTGGCTCGCGCGAGGGCGCTACCGCCTACGTGAAGGATGAAAAGACCGCCTACATCTGCGAAGACGGCAAGTGGATCTCCGAGGATGAAACAGACGTTTCCTCGTCGAGTGTCAAGCCTAGTTCCTCCTCCTCT
>DCGZ01000040.1 GCA_002314675.1 Fibrobacter sp. UBA1765
TCGGCTGGGAATAAAACCTACTTGATAATCCACTCGCCAATGGTGCGCTTTTCCGCATCAAAGGCAACGCCGATCTTGAACAACTTTTTCGGCGAACCGTCTGCGGACTTGGTCACAGTGTAAGGAACCAAATAGCCCTTGTCGTCAATTTGCCTGAGGGCATCTTCGGCAGTGCCGTTTGCATCTAGCTTGAACTCGAAAACATAAACAGCGTCGGCTGTTTCCACGACTGCGTCGGCGCGGCCTGCGGCGGTGCGTTCCTCGCAACGTACAAGGTACGGCGTTGCAATACGGAAAATCAGGTAGAAAATCGTTCTGTAGTGATGTTCGTTCTGCTTTTCGGCATCGTATGGAATGCTTGCCATGAACGCACGCATTTCTGTAAGTGCAGTTTCTACGTCACATGCCTTCATCGCCGTCACAAAATGGTCCAAGAATTCCGATGTGTCCATATCGTTCTTTGACGCATATGAATTCGCGAGCAGGTTAAGCATTCCCTCACGAACTTCGTCATTCGGGAATTGCAATCTGAACGGCCGAACAGCACCTTTATCAAACCCCTTGATCGTCAAATACCCGCTCTGGTAAAGAACCGGAATCGGAGTGTCGGCAGTTTCCGTGGGAGCGTCAAAAGTTCTCTGAGCAACAGAAAAACCTTGGTCATACTCTTCAGGACTCAAACTGTAACGAGCCATGGCTTTTGTCAAAACGGTCGGCGTGCCGGAGGCAAACCAGTAGTTCGCAAGTTCGCCGTCACTCAGGGAATTTATCAAGCTGAACGGATTGTAGATGTCTGGAGAATTTTCACTAAAATGATAACCATCATACTGACGCTGTAAACCAGCAACGGCTTCATCATAGGTCATTCCCTGCTTGTCTGCAAGAGCCTGGATTTCGGGCTGCATCTGCGAGAGCAGTTCTTCCTTGGTAATGCCGCAGATGGCTGCATAGTCATCATTCATGGTGATGACTTTTAAATTGTTGAGCTCGCTAAAAATTGAAAGCTGGCTAAACTTGGTGATGCCTGTGAGAAACACGAATCGGAGGATGCCGCCGAGCGCCTTGAGAGGGCTATACAAGCTGCGAACCTGGTTTCGGATATTTTCGAAACATTCCTGCCCGAACGTATCCAGCATGGGCGTATCATATTCATCTACTAGAACTACAACCTGTTCGCCAGTCTGCTGATTTGCAGCCTCGATGATATTTGCCAGGCGGACTCCCCAAGTGTGCATTTTTGGGTCGGCATCTACATTGTACATTTTTTCGTACGGAGCCAGAACCTTGTTTACGGAATCGGCAAACGAACTGCCTTCGGCATACTTCACCATGCTCATGTCGAGCCGAATGACCGGGTATTTTTTCCACTCGGTTTCGAGGCGCTCCATGGCAAGGCCAGTGAACAAATCCTTGCGGCCTTCGAAATAATATTGCAGGGTGGTAATTAAAAGGGATTTTCCAAAACGGCGCGGACGGCTGAGAAAGTAATAGTCGTCCGTATGGACTAGCTTGTAGATAAGTTCTGTTTTATCTACATAATATTTGCCACTTTCGCGAATTCTCGCAAAGTCTTGAATGCCGATAGGAAATCTCTTCAAAGCCATACGAACAATATAATAAAAAGGCGAGCGCAGCGACCGCCGAGTTTACTCGAGCGGGCATTGCCGAGCCGCATTAAATCACATTCTTGCTTGCAATGGTGCCGTAACGGAACTCCGTATCGCGGCACTTTTTTGCATCCTTCACGCGGCGGGAACGCTGCTTGTCATAATGTTCCGCCCCTTTGCGCGTTTTTCTCATTTTAACTTAAAATTCAACTTATTAAGTTAAACAAGACAAGATTTTCTAGAAAAGACGGAATAATACCTTATGTCTTTGGAATATGGCGCCATTGAGCAACACAAGGGTTTTACCAAATCTCGATATTTTTATCAGATTTGGTAAAACATAAACACAAATAATTTTACCAAATCTCAATATTTTTGGGATAATAATTTCGCAGTTTCGAGAAAATGTATATTTTTTCATCAAAGGTAAAATATGAACAAGACATTCCTTGAAAAGACAAAAATCCTAGGAGCCACAGGCGCCCTTTGCGCCATGGGCGGCTACATCTGCGGTGACGAAATTAATGAATACGAGAAGCTTGAGCAAGAAAGACAGCCTTACGAAATCGCCCGAGAGGTGATGGAAGAAGCCGCCCAGAAGCAAAACGAATGGCTGGCACGGCAGGAAAAGCTCAACTCAACCATCTCGTATTACAAGATTACCATCGATTCTCTGCAGCGCATCGCAAGACAGCTAAACGGTTATGTAAGACTTGCCGAAGATTTAAAAAGAGACAAGGAATCCTGCGCCGATGAAAAGATAGTACAAAATAGGAAATGCAAGGAAACCAAGGACAGCCTCATTTACGAGAAGGCAAAATACGTGAACGCCTATCAGGACGAACAAAAAGAAGTCCGGATTCGCGATAACCAGCTGGACAGTCTTGAAAATCTAGTCAAAAAATACGCAAAGGAATACGACAAGCTGCAAGACGAATACAAGAACCGCGCACCCATTGAAAACGAGTTCCAGGCCATACACAACTGCATCAACGCGCACGGCGAGAATATGTATTCCTATCAGTATGAACGGCAGGTAAAGTGCTGCATCAAGCAGGTAAAGAAACTTCAAAAGGAATACCCCAACGACAAACTGCAAAGCTTCACCATCCGCTGCAATGAATAAAGTTACTAACAATACGCTTCTCCAGGAACTGGGCTCTCTCCTTGCCAAACAAGGCAAGTCCTTCGAAAGCGCAGTCCGCGAATACCGCGCCTCGGTAATTACAGAAATCACCGCCGACGAATCAAAAGACGAAAAACGCTGGATTGAAAGATTCAAGAAGTACCGCCCCCGCCTTGACGAAAACACAAAGGCAAGGCCATACCAGGAACTGTCAGAGCTCCGCGATTACCTGCAGGGGCAAAACCTCATCAAGCCTGCACCCCTACTGCATTTGGTTGACGACCCAGCCATGGACAGCATCATAGTCAAACTGTCAAAAAAGATTCGGGAAGAAGTGAAGGATTGAAAAAAATCCTTGACATTCAAAAAGTTTTTGTATATATTTGGAATATCATCGTAGAAACCTCGTGAGTTCGTTGTGCTTTTTTTGGATGAAGCGAGTTTCGGATGATGAAATCCATCAGATTACTGCGTCCGGGGCATCACCTAAAAGTGATGTTTTTCTCGTTTTCCTCCAAAAAGATTGAAAATTTTATCGTAGATTTATGAACGTAAGTCTACGGTTGTTAAGTACAACCCTTTAGAAAGGAAAAAACATGTCCACCATTGAGACTATCGCGGAAATAGTGTACAACATCACAAATGAACATAGCTCATGTATCGAAACAAAATATATGTGGCAATTACCAGGTTTTGACAACGAAGACTTAACCCTGGAAGAATTTATTGAACAGAACATCTCCTATCTTCAAGAACAATGGGAGAAAAAGCTATCCCAAGACAGCCTTACTGTAGAACACGCCATAAACATTATATGGGAAATGGCGACCTACTATTTTCTTTGTCACATATTTACAGTTTCCCCAAAAAAGGATTTTAGCAATGTGGAAGCGTATCTAAGAACTAAGCTGAGTTCCATATTAAAGAGACTCTTCAAAAAATATCCCATTCCAACGGAATGGATAGATTGGCAATACAAACAACTGCTACATGATGAATTTTTGAAACGTTATCCATACTACTACGATTCTTATGGTTTTCATCCAAATGAACGGATCAAAGAGGTTGATAAAGAAACCCGCCGCAAGATGAAAGAAGAAGCTTTTGAATACACCCTGGCCAAAGCTACACCATGCATCAAGTCGGCTTGGCTGGATGAGCGTCTTAAATCATTCAAGACCTTCGCAGAGACCGGCGAATCAGATGAAAATTTCTTCCCCTATCATTTATACCTTCTGCTAACTGTACCTGATTTTAGTTTTCCGAAAGCAACGGCAGGCGTAAGAGAAAATGAAATCAAAGCCATTAAGCAATTAGCCTCATTCGCAGCCTACATAGACAACATTGAAGAGCTCTCCGATAACATCAACAATTTCATTGTAGATTATTTCTTTTACTTCGTACGTAACGAACATTCCGCCCGTAAAGAATTTGACTACTGGGGCGATTCCAGTACTCATATCGCAAACAGCTGCGCCCATCAAAATGAAAAAGGCGACTTATATACAAAACTAAAATCTATCAGCGATCTTGCCGCATGGCTACAATTGGCCAATTTTCTTGACATAGTGCCAATTGATGAAATCTATATCGTTTACAGATGTTTTGGCCTTCGTTACTCCAACTATTTTTTACCAGATACTGCATTTTTCTCCAATTACTATAGAAACACAATAAAAAGGCAATCTCGCATATTCAAGGGCAAAGCAGGCCTCGCATTATGCCAGTATTGGTTCATGCACCTACTTTCCTACAATGATTTTAAGGATTGTTTTTATGAAGACGAACAAATCCTAACAGATGCATTTGCCGACGACCACGAGATGCAGGCCAAGTGCGAAGAACTTGGAATTCAGGCGATAAAGCCCAAAGCATTTCAGAAGGATTCCCTAAATATTCTGCAACAGCATTTATTCTTCGTGCTATACCATCTAACGGCAAGAACTGAAGAAGGTTTTTATCCCAGGAAATTCGTTTTGGCTCCCCTGATGAAGAAAATAGTGGATGGATCTTGGTGTAAAAAAGAAACCATCCTTGAAATATACAATGAACTGCTTTGCAAGCGAAATAGCCCTACTAAGTTAAATTGGCTTTTTGACAACTTGGAAAATTCGACAGAACCGACCTGTGCGGCCATCACGCTTATCTACAATATGGCTAATTTCCTCCACAAGGATTCAGACTACCTTGTTAAAGAAATTAACTATATAAAAGAAGACGTCAACAGCAAGCTTAATATTCCTGAACATGTAAAGCTAAAGAAAAAATTGAACGACGGGAAATATAGCGAAGCAAAGCAAAAAGAAATTCAAAATAACCAGAAAATTTTGTCTTGTATAGATTCTGGCTTAACCATTCCAGTCTTTATGCAGAAAGTTCCTAATTTCAAAAACCTTTATATCTCAAGACCAATCTCCATGAAGGTTTTCCTAGATTCCGACTGCGACGCTTTTAAGGAAGACGACGTCTTCTTCAGAACACAATACAAAAATTTATTTAAAAACAAATACCTATACTTTGACCGCAATATAGCCACTCATTATGCAACTTTTTCTAAAATAGATGATTTATTTAAGCCCAATAACTTTGCAGATTTTCTTACTGCGATTTATGACTTAAAAGAAAATTGCAACGACATAAACTTCCATATTAGAGAAGACGTAAAATTCTCAGGCTTAGACCAAATTCCATACTTCAAGAATATTCTAAACAAATGGTTCGCAAAATTAGATGTATTCTGTAAATCCCAAGATGGGAATATCACGGAATTATTCGACTCAGAACATAAATGCACAATTGAACGAAATAAGTTAAGGAACAAATTCGGTGAAGAATTTTGGAAGTCATGCAATCTTGATAAGAAACAACTAACCGATTGCCTTAATGCGCTCTATGGGAATACACCCATTTTCCGTCTTCATAGAGAACAAAAAGATGAAAAGGGAAATATTGTCTCCGCAAGCTACGGCGATCACGAATCTGAATTTTTGAATGCCTACAGCACAGATATTGCTATTTACCTTATTAAGATCGCCATTGAATTAATGCAAACAAAGGAAACCTCGATCAAGTATTTTAACATCACCTGCGAATAAGCTCTCCCCCTCCCCCGCGAGGGGAGGGGAACTTTTCTTCCTTTACGCGTATTGACTTTAAACAATAGTTTTTATATATTCTAGTCACATCATTGAACTGCTTTATTTGCACATGTTGAGCTGTTTTTTGTGCGAAAACACAAAGGAGTTCAGAAGATGCACAATCTCGTTTAAATCTCTGCTAGGGAGCAAGCACGAAGGCTATATGCCGACGTGGTTTTTGTATTTTCCTTAAATACTCTTTTCCTCCTGCAAAAAGGGCTGGGACGTTTTGTCCCTTTTTGTCCCTATTGGCAAACCTAAATCTGTAAAAGAAGGCGGAAAGGTCGTCTCAACCCTCTTTAAAACGGAAAGCAACATGAATAAAGAATTTATCAATATTGTCGGTGGTCCGGCATATATTAATACAATTGACCAAGCAAACGCGACACTAGGCAGCATCAAGAAAGCAATAGTTTCCATTAAAAACATGACGCCCACTATGCGAGAATACATTGCGGCTCGTAGCCGTATTATTCGCGAGAAATTTCCTTGTCTTAGAGATGATGTAAAGAATATTTTCCAGTCCTTAATTGATTCTAGTCCGATGGGAGAACAAGTCTACAACACAAATCTCAGTGTCGGATTCCGACATTCCATTGAATGGTGGGAAAACGAATCTAAGCGTTTGTACAGCATTATCAAACCTACATTTGAAACCGCTTCGATGCAACACAAGAAAAAGAGAAAATCACTCCCTTTGAAAACAGTAAGCAAGTCTCAACTCAGATCAGATATTCCCATCGTGCTCATCGCCGGAATCACAAACAAAAAGGATTCCATTGAACAGGCTTGCGGGTTTGAGGTCACCGAAGTTCTTGTAGAACGCTGGGCGCCTAACTTGAAGAAGGTAAACGCGATCTGCGAAAGCGCCAACAAGTCCAAATTCGGCATTTTCGTATGTCTTTGCAAGAATACCTGCCACGCGGTTTCTGAAATAGCCAAGAAGAATACAAAAGGGACCAGTAACTGGATTGTTCTCAAGGAATTTAAGAACAACTCACATATTGTGGCCTGCAACATTAGAAAGGCGATTCTAGCTGCAGGTTTTACAATCTAGAGATTTATTCAACGCATTCACAAAAATATTAAACCTTCACTAAACACAAAGGAGACTTCTATGTCCAAACAGAACAACCTCAATAATCACGCTAACCAGCTGAACGCAAACAAGGGTACCAGCGGCTTCAACAAGCCATACACCGCCGCCATGAATAACCATGCCAATCAGCTAAATCCCAACAACAAGCTTTACAAGAAAGGCAAATAACTCACGCCCTTGAGAACCTTGGTTGCAAGCTTCCAGTTTTTTCTAAAAAAAAAAATTACTTTTGCACTAAATGGTATAAATTAAACAAAAAGAAACCATTTTAAAGGTATCGTATGTCGTTTGAAAAAAATTTCAATATTAACATCAAGGCTAATTTGCCCGTTTTCCAAATATGTACCTATGAATGGGAACGACTACATGGCTACTGCATCAAGGCCGCTAAGGACGAAGGTAAACGTTTTATTGTTTGGAGTTCCACGCAAGGAAAAAAAGAGTGGAACTTTGCCAATAAAAATTTTGAAACGCCTGACGACGACATCGACCCGGCTGGGGTTTTAGATTGGTTTAAAGACAGTGAACAGTCCAACCTTATTATTCTTCTTGAAGATTTCCATCCGCAATTAGATGATGCGGGCATTCTGCGTCGTATTCGCGAATGCACAAGAATCAATTCCGACTTAAAGAAAACGCTCATTATCCAGACCCTTTCCTTTTGCACCCCCAAAGACCTGGAGAAGGAAGTCCCCATCCTTGAGCTTCCCCTACCAAATAAGGATGTACTCGCACAAATCCTCAGCTCTGTTACCGCAGACCTCCCCTACGACAATAGACCCAAAGTTGATTCTAAGGAATTGGACGAAATTGTCAACGCGAGCATCGGGCTAAGTTGCTCCGAGGCGGAATGGACTTATCGAAAAATCATTGCAGAAAAAGGCCGAATCCTCGATAGTGAAATCAACAAAATTGTTGAAGCCAAGGAAGCCATCATCAAAAAAAGTGGGATTCTCGAATATTTCCATCCTGAATCAAACCTGGACAACATAGGCGGCTTAAACCACCTTAAAAAATGGTTGCAAAATCGTGGCAAGGCTTTTGCCAGGGAAGCCAAAAGATACGGGCTCCCCACACCAAAAGGCGTTCTGCTTCTTGGTATCCCAGGATGCGGAAAAAGCTTGACTGCAAAAACCATAGCCAATGAGTGGAACCTGCCGCTGCTTAAATTTGACCTTGGGAAAGTTTTCGCAGGCGTCGTAGGCGAAAGCGAATCAAACGTCCGAAAGGCCCTCTCTCTCGCAGAAACCATCGCCCCCTCAATTCTCTGGATTGATGAAATCGAAAAGGGGTTGAGCGGTATCGGCAGCAATGGAGACAGCGGTACCAGTTCCCGTGTATTCGGAACACTTCTTACTTGGATGCAGGAAAAGAAGAGCGAAGTATTTGTAATCGCAACTGCAAATAACATTGAGCAAATTCCAGCGGAACTTTTGCGCAAGGGACGTTTTGACGAAATCTTCTTTGTTGACCTTCCCAACAAGAACGAACGCGAGGATATCTTCAAAATCCACATCCAGAAAAAACATCGTAGCCTAACCGATTTTGACATAGCGAAGCTTGCGGAACTCAGCATCGGATTCTCCGGCGCAGAAATAGAGGAAGCCATCAACGAAGCGTTATTCATCGCCTATAACGACAATCGCGAACTAGAGCAGAAAGATATCGCACGAGCTCTTTCTGCCACATGGCCTCTTTCAAGAACAATGCAGGAATCCATTACAAAGCTCCGCAAATGGGCCCAGGCAAGAGCAAAATTAGCCTCCGATCCAAACACGGAATCCATCCAAGTTGACAAGGATGTTCCGAAGCTGTCTCAAGAACGCCGTAATATCTTTGGGGATTAATTTTTTATGGCGCTACAACAAAATCGATATAGCAATCCAAATAGGGACTTCTTCTACGAAGCTCTTGTCCATTCAGAGTGTGACAACTCAAAACTTGATGGTAAAAGAAATGCCATATCCGCAGCCACAAGCAGCTCTTTAAAGCCCTATTTGGACTTCTTGCAGAATGCCATTGAAACCGAAGAGAAAAAAGCTGATTACCAATGCAACTTCAAAATTTTAAAGAGCAACGATTCCTATAAACTGGAATGGCTATACCCCCGTTACTCCATTGGCAAAATACAACTTGTTCCGAAAATTTCATTTGACATCAGTAACATTGATCTCAAGGAAACAAAAAACAGGATAATCTTCGAAGATACCGACAAGATGATCACCTTCTCAATGGATGACGCTATTTTGTCTAGAGATAAGACACAGCTCCTATCCATTAAAAATAATCCTGACTGGAACGAACAAATCACAAATCTCAAAAAAAACGAGAGCGTGACATTGAACGGATGCGACATTCCTTTTAGCCTCAATGCCGTATCGCCAAAAAAGGGATCAACTTTTTCGCAAGGCGGTTGCAATTATACCATTAGAAATCTTCTTCTTGAAGACAATGATAACATCATCTTTGAAATCGATCCGCAAAAAAGATTTCTAACTGTAAAGGAACCCATTATCCTTGATGGTCAAGATTTCACCATCAAAGCAATAATTCCTAAACCAGAAAAACTGTACTTTTGCAATAACAAGAAGGAATGGGGCTTCCAAAAGGAAGACGATGAATATATATCCGAAGAAAAGCCCCAGTCCGTAAATCTTATGGATGATGCCGGCAACCTCTTCAGGCTGAGACCCTACGAAAACAGCAAGCGAGGAAAAAATCGAGCCATCCTGCAATTGATAGATTCAGAGGATGTCGAAGACGGTGAAAAATCCGCTAGCGACTACTTCGTCGAAAATGAAATGCTACAGGAAATCTATCAAGGAAACAAAAAGAACACTTTCAAAGTTCAGCGAATCAAGGCAGATGATCGCCAACTTATTGTAGACAAGTCTAATGGTCAAATGGAAATTAATCCCAATCTGCCCATCAAGATGGTTATTGATACCAATAACCTTAAACGCCAAAAAAGGGCCATTCACACCCTTCTAAACACTCCTGTAACGCAGCATCGGAAACTCATCCAGCTCTTTGAACGCAAGGAATCTGTTTGTTGGCCACAATTTGTGCCATGTTCCATTAATCAATGGTTTGTTCTCACCAACGAAGGCTACGACGGGACAGAATCACAACGTAGTTTTGTCCGCAAGGGATTGGGAACAGATGATTTCGCTCTTTTGGAAGGGCCACCTGGAAGTGGAAAAACTACAGCCATTTTGGAATTGATTCTTCAATTCATTGAACAGGGTAAGCGTATAATGCTTACGGCTTCTACACATGTAGCCATCGACAATATTCTTGATAAGGTTAAGAAGTATCCTAAAGTCATCCCCTTACGCTTAGGACGTGAAGGTTCTATCGGTGAATCCGTAAAGGAATTTCTCATTGATAATAAAATCAATGAGCTTATGCAAAACGGCTGGGAGAAAGAATCTGCCGAAAGATTTCTTCTGGATTCATCCAACCTGGTTTGCGGCACAACCATGGGAATCCAGAACCATCCTGACTTCCGTTGGAAAAACGACAATCGAATCGTATCGCCCATTTATGACGTAATGATTATCGATGAGGCTAGTAAGACAACATTTCAGGAATTCATTGTTCCCGCCCTTTATGCAAAAAAATGGATTATCGTCGGCGATATTCAACAGCTGGCACCTTATTCGGAAACAGAATATCTCAAGGCGCATCTGACCAAAAGCATCGACGAAGTTACACAACATCTTTGCACATTAACCTATTTGGTAAATGACCTGAAGAATTCTAGAGCTAAAAAACACGACTTCCGAAATAATGAAGACAATCTTTACCCTCTAGCCACTGAATTACCGGAAGGATGTTCAGCAAAGGATTTTGAAAGCTACGCCAATCGAGATTGCTTTAAAGATATTCCTCAAAACATTGCATACACAAAAAAAGACAGATTCTTCAACCTCAAAACGGATAAAGAAATCTCGTTGGTACACCTGTATTCTATGGACTTGCTTTTGCTTGAAGCAGGTTCCTTAAATCGGATGACCAACTCCATCCCAGAATCGTTTAACATCGTATCAATAGCTGGTAGCAGTCCCAAGGAATCCTTTAAACGTCGCCAGGCCCTCATTGATGGGAACAATAAAAATGAAACCCGAATGGTCAACCAAGAAGACCTCAAAAAATTCCTATCCAAAGACTGGGCAAACGAGGTCTCATGGAGGCTAATCCGTAAATTTGAAAGGCGCAATCTCAAGGAATCCCATTACGAAAAAGAACTGGCAAAACTGATTCCTGAAAATGATCAAAAAACGCAAGATGCGCTTGAAGATATTGAGCATATCTTCTTCCCATCCATTCTTGAACTACTCCAAAAAGGCAACAAAGAGCATCAAAAATTTGAAACTACACTGACCATCGGGTTCAATCAAATCAACAGAAGTTCCTTTGAAAACAGATTCGAGCGTATAGACTATCAGCACCGAATGCACCCGGACATTTCAAAGTTCTCCCGAATTCACTTTTACGGCGCAGAACGGGGAATTGCAGAACTCAAGGATGGTAGCGAAATTGATCGTAGCTGGGATTACCATCATTACCCAACGCACGCCGTATGGCTTGATTGCAAGCGAGATCCAAAATACGACAGAACCAACAACAAGCAAAACAGAAATTATACCGAAAAGGAAGTCATCCTTAAAGAACTGGACTCATTCGTCCAATGGGCAAAAGATCCTTCAAACCTCCCTCAGTTAAAGGTGGATAAACATGAAAAATGGGAAGTCGCCATATTGACTTACTATAGACCTCAAGAAGCTATTTTGAGGGAAGCCCTGCAAAAGTATACCGACCAGGCGAATCATTTTTCGCACTTTCAAAAAGACGGCATCGAAATCCAACTCTATACCGTTGACAAATACCAGGGCCGAGAAGCAGACTTGATTTTCTTGAGTACTTGCCGCAATAGCGGAGTCGGCTTTATGGATAACACGAACCGCCTCAATGTGGCCTTGACACGCGCTAAGTACCAGCGTGTCATTGTCGGCGACTATGAACATTTTTCTAGGCAACATTTTTCTGACGAGCTTCGAATGCTCGCCAAGGAAAGCAAAAAAGTTTAGCGGAAACAGGCAACTATGCAGATTATATTGAAGCAAGACATAAAAAAATATATTCTCCGTTTTATCGGGGAAGTATCTTATCGTGACGAAGAAAAATTCGAAACATACAAGAACATTTTTAAAGACGCAAAAACAGAAAATGACTTGAAGGATAATCTAAAAAAGGAAGGACTTCCCCAAAATGCCATCAATGAATTCTGTAACACATTAACGAAACTCCGTGTTATTGACGACCAAGGCAACATTTCCGAACACCCCCTAATTGGCGAATACGGAGATTACAAAATTGAATATCTGTCAAGCGGCAAGGATACTCCCTATAACTGGCTTCCCATTAAATTGGAAAGAACCATTCAAAACGAAAAGACAAACGAATCTTCAACTCATGAAATAGACAAAGGATGGTGTAACGCATTTGCTAAAGCACAGCAATTAGTCGCAGACAAAGCCGTGGGCATAGTCCATAAAATTGATTCCCCCCGCTCTAATTTCCATGCAGGCAGCACAGAAATCAGCATTGACATCAATCCAGAAAAAGATAATTGGATTTTGCGAACTAATGACAACTCTTTTACTATTCCCGTGCAGCGGCGTCTTTCGATCAATAAATTCTTTAAAGACAATCTCCTTGAAGAAGATGGAGACTACTATCTTGAAATGCCTTTAGATAAAGTGAAAGAAAAAGGCGGAAAGGACGCTATTCAAAAGTTCATCTGTACCTTTAATGAAAAGATTGATTCCGACTGGGGTATATTCAATGCAGAATACAAGAATATCAATATCCTGCCGCGAAAAGAGGAATTTCAAAAATGGTACACTGAAATTTTCAATAATACCTTAAAAATTTCAGGTTACCGGTCTCAAGCAGATTTAAAATTTGCGTGGGACGAAATTCTTCGCGACAACCCATCTCTTCAACGAGAAGAGTACAAGGATCAGGTAAAGTCTTTTGATTACGAGAATCTGATTGAACGATACCAGCCAAACAACGAAAACTACTGGCTGCTCCAAGCCGCTACTGACCTCGACCCCTACAAATTAGAGCAGAATAAAAATATCAAACAGAATGCCGACAACTCCATTAATATCCCCGTTTCTCAAAGTGCACAAATTCAAGATGTTCTTTCCAAATGGGAAAAACTAGATACCGCCCACACAATCATAATTGTAGACCAATACGCCAACAATTTTCATTCTATAAAAACGCTTAACGCTCTCATGAAGGAAAAATCCTTGGCGCCCGAAAAAATCATTATCTACTCCATAGCAGATGAAAAGATTAGAGACGATTATCAGCAAGAATTCATTAATAATTTTGAAAAGAAATATAACGTCAAGTTCATCATCAGGGAAAGACCGCAGATGCCCCATGACCGTTACTGGATTCTAGACGGTGACGCGTTTACCGTTGGGATAAGCCCCAACAGCATCTGGATAAGGAAGGACCACATTATCATTAAGGAACAGCTAAACATCAATAGCATCAGCGATGAGAATCTCCCAAGGGACATTCGTGATTGGAGGAATGAAAATGTCTAAGATTGAAAAACTTTCCAAGACCAAGACTATTGACAATTCCCAACGCGAAATTCATTTTATCGAACGGATTCAGAAAGGTAAGATTTCCGACTGCATTGATAAGCTGAAAGAAAAAATTAGCAGCGCAACCGAAACCATATGCATCGCATCCACCTCAGAAATTGATTTATCCATCAAAGATGAGATCCTTCAAAAAATCAAGGATCGAGTCCGCGTCTATGGTCTGTTTAGGAATTTCCAAAATAGCAGTAAAACCATTGCCTGGTTTGATAAGAATAATCCGGTCCTTTGCCGCAGCAATCGTAACCTAGACAATAATTTCATTATTATAGACAACCAGGTTGCATTCCTTTTTATCAACCCTCTAGATAAACTGCAGAACAATCCTTGCATCATTTTGAAAAAAGATGAATGTCGCGATTTATTCTACTGGTTCACTCATTATTTCTGGAATACAGACGAGTCTGAAAAGGAACGTCTCATTGAAAAAGTTGACGCACGTAGAGACGCCCCCATCTCTGTTCCTGCAATTCATCGAAACTTTGTCAACCTTGAAACCACTTTAGAGGAAACGTTCAAAGCAAAGGCATCCTATTTCCCATGCAGCGTCAATTCCAAAAAAGCAATGGAGCTCAGCTTGTCTTCTGACAACCTAGTTTCGGAAGACTTGGCCGTAACCATTTCCCACGACGACAGCCTGTGGAAAATTGGAAACCTGGTTTTGGACTACAAGGCATTTTTAGGTCCCCAAAACGTCTGGAAGGATAGTCGTGCCCCATTAGGCGAGCTGCCCAAGTCATTTATTGATTATGACAGTGGCGACTGGAAAATCCTTGAAAAGCAAAGTAGTGTAGAAAAGACCATTCCTACACCAATAACAGCCGTATCTATTGAAGCAATGGTTTCCACTGAACCTATAGAAAAGGATATAGTTCCGGATCCATACGCAGAAAAAACAATCTTCAAATTCGAGGTACTCCCCCCGTCAAAACCCAAGGATGCCAAAAAAGCTGCTATCTATAAGCAGTTTGATGACGCCACCTCCAACATAACGACAAAATTATCTCGTCTAAAAGAGGCTTTGAACAATCTTTTGCAGAAAGAAGAAACAAAGGGCAATAAAGGATTGACCCATTCCATCAACGACATGCTGGATGAAATCAAAGAAGACGAAAAGACAGAAATCAAATCTCTACGTCTAGGCGATCTTACCGACTTTATTGAAAAGTGGACAATTCAAGAAGATGGTTATTGGGTCAAGAAACTAATTGACTTGCGAACTGATGTCATAAAGGAAAGATTTGAACTTGAAAAAAAGAGCAATATCAAAAATATTGAAACCGATATTAATAACATTGAGAATGAAATTTCAACTTTAAACAACAAAAAAATTAGCATCGATAATGAAGTTGAAAAAATCAGAAGCAATATCGAAAACTTGCAAACGGCTGAATCCAGCACCGCAAATAATGTAGAAGAAAATAAAAAGAATAAAGATGAAATCAAAAATCTTAATAAACAGCTGATATCAAAAAAGAATGAACTAACCCAGACAACTAATACCTTAGATGTTCAAAATCGTAAGCTGCAAAAGAAGAAAGAATCTCTAGAAGAAGAACAGAAAAAAGAATTCAAAACGCCCTCCTTGGACAATATGATGAAGGATATAAGAAAGGATTTCTCTCCAGCAATTACAAAGCCAGACTATGTCCTTCCTGAAGTCGGCGAACTATTTGAAAACAAACAGTCCTTCTTCCTTGAAATTGAAGATGACCGCGATTTGGCACAAGCAAACGAACTGCAAAATCGGTACAATAGCAAAGACTACAAAGTTGTGGCAAAGGTTTAAACATGAGTATAAAAAAAATCATTCAAGGCAAAATCTTCATTACAGATTTCCAAGTTGCAACGGATTCCGTCAAGGATCATCCATCCGTTAAAATCAACGGAAATCTGTTCACTATGGTCATAAATGATCTTTCTTTCAACACGTCAGAACTCTACCAAGTTGAAGAAATCTACCGCAATCTTCTTATAGAAAAACAGCGAAGACAAGAAGAGGAACGGAAGAGACTGGAAGAGGAACGTAAAAAACTGGAAGAAGAGAAACGAATCATCGCAAACCAAAAAGATTTGCTTAACCAGCTTATCGAACTGGAAAAAAAGCTCGTTCAAAACAAGCAGGAAAGCGAAACCAACGAATTGGAAATCAAACAGCGTAAACAAGAAGAACTGAAAGTACAAGCAGAAAAGGAAAAATACCGTAATGAGCGCGAAGTCCGAATTATCGCCAATGCAGAAAAGAAAGGCTATATCGTAAAGAAGCGCATCACGGAAGACAACAAGGTCAAACTTGTTCTCCAGCGAAGGGAATTCTAGTGCTGAACGTTAGTCACATTGAAACAGGCAGCTATGTAAACGGAACTGGCAAGAGATTTGTCATCTGGTTTCAAGGTTGCAAATTTCATTGTAAAGGCTGCGGCAATCCAGATACCTGGTCTTTTGAAACGAAAACGCTCTATACTCCGCATGAACTTTTTAACATGATTACAAACGAGTCTGATCTTATCGGAATCACGTTTAGCGGAGGAGAGCCATTCCTTCAAGTAAAAGAGCTTGTGGATCTCGCAAAGGAAATTAAGGATTGTACTAATCTCACAATTCAATCTTTTACGGGATTTGAGTTAGATGAACTCGTTGAGGAGCCACAAAAAGAATTGTTGCAGTATGTTGATACATTGATTTATGGACGATTTGACTCAAGCAAACCTCAAAATAATCAAAAAATTTGGCACAACCCCAAAGGAAAAGACAACTGGGAATTCAATAATACTGATATTGAAATTGACCTAGACATAAATGGAAATGCTAATTTGAGCGGCTTTCCAGACAAGGAGTTTATTGAAATGGTAAAGGTAATTCAAGATGAAAGAATTTAACATTGAAATCGAAATTGATGAGGACGGCAATATTGTCGCAGACTCCAAAGGCTTTCACGGAAAAGTGTGCGAGCAAGAATTGAACGACCTGCTAAACGGCATTGAAGGAGATTCATCCGAAAAAAAGAAACCCGAATACTTTGCCAAGGAAGCAAACCAATTGTCAAGTAAAATTGCAAACAAGCATTAACCTCACCAAATCACTAGAACTCAGCTATTAGAAATCGGTACCGGCAACGATTTCAAGCAACAAGTTTTATTATTTTGTTAGCATTACAGAAAAGCGGGTACAGGATTGTGCCTCAGAGGTTAGAATGAAATTTCCAAAAACAAAAAAAAATTCCTCAATATAAAAATCTATTCATATCCAGACAAGTTAACGTAAGATTATTTTTAGACTCTGTATCAAACATCAACGACGATGACGATTGGTTCTTCCGTAATCAATACCGCAGTTTGATAGATAACAAATTCGCTTATCTTGACCGAAATATGTATACGCACTTTGCCGCATTTTCCAAAGTAAAAGACTTATTCTATGAACGCAATTTCCCCGATCTTTTGACAGCCTTATATGATTTAAACAGAGCATACAACAAAATCGAATGGAAAGTTCTTGATGAAAAAATCGGCTTCTCTTCTATCCCTCAAGCGTCATACTATAAAACATCCATTCAGATATGCCTAGACTCAATGTTGGATTATATATCTAAACAGGAAAACACACCTATTAAGGATATCTTTGATTCTAATGGTCATTTAACCATTGATCGAAATACATTGAAAAACAAAGGCAAGGACTTTATGAAAGGTATAGCAGGCAAAAAAAATGTACAAATACCTTCTGAATTTAAAGAACTCAAACAAATACTCAATGTTCTTTACTGTAACTCTGAAATATGTCGGAAAATACAAACCATTACAGAAAATGGGAATGTCAAGTTTGACGAATACCCTGAATATAAAGGAGACTTCTGGCTTGTTTATCGTTACGAAATTGCAACGTATCTAATCAAAGTTGCGATACAACTTATCCATTACAATTAGTCAAGCTCCCTCCCCCCACGAGGGGAGGGGAACTTTTCTTCCTTTACGCGTATTGACTTTAAATAAAAGTTTTTATATATTCTAACCACATCATTGAACTGCTTTGTTTGCACATGTTGAGCTGTTTTTTGTGCAAGAAACAGAAAGGAGTTCAAAAGATGCACAATCTCGTTTAAATCTCTGCTAGGGAGCAAGCACGAAGGCTATATGCCGACGTGGTTTTTGTGTTTTCCCTAAATACTTTTTCCTCCTGCAAAAAGGGCTAGGGGCGTTTTGTCCCTTTTTGTCCCTATCGACAAATCTAAATCTTGCAAAGAAATAGGAAGCCACCTATAAACAACAAACTAAAAAGGATGCTCAGTCATGAATCAGGATTTCATAAATATTGTAGGCCAGCCAAACGAAATTAATTCGCTAACCCAGGCGCTATCCGAATTATCAAAGCTAAAAAAAGCCCTTTCAATAAAAAGCGTGACACCCTCTATGCTAGAATGCATCGCGGCGCGTGGCAGGTACCTTTGGGAACTCTATCCAGAAATTCGCAACGACATACGAGCGCTTTTTGACGCTGTGATACAAACAAAGCCAGAAGACATAAAAATCATGAACACTAACTTTAAAGTCGGTTCTCGTCACTCCGCTACCTGGTGGCAAAAGGAAGCTGAACGTTTGTACAAAATCATCAAGCCAACCATCAAAAATTTTACAATTCAAAAAACAAAAAAACAAAAACGAACCGACAAGGCGCAAAAATGCAAATCGTCATTGCGTAATGACATTCCCATTTACATTATCACAGGCATTACAGGCAAAAAACAGCCTATCGAAGAAGCCCTCGGCTTTAAAATCAACGAAATTCTCGCGGAACGTTGGGCGCCAAACTTAAAAAGAATCCAAGCAGTTTGCGAAGCAACGCAAAAATCAAGTTTTGGCATCATCGCATTTCTTTGCAAAAATACTTGCCACTCCGTTTCTGAAGTTGCAATAAAAAAGACAAAAGGCGTCAGCAACTGGAAAGTCATTAAAATTTTCAAGAACAACACCGCAGAAATTGCGGCGACAATCAAATCGGCAATCGCTACCGCAGGAATTGCCGTTTAACAAACACCAAACAAGGAGACACTATGTCTAAGCAAACTGACCTCAACAACCACGCAAACCAGCTGAATGCAAACAAAGGCACAAGCGGTTTTAACAAGGCTTATACAGCCGCAATGAACAACCATGCAAATCAGCTAAATCCAAACAACAGCCTCTACAAAGGAACAAACCCTAAAAAATAATTAGCGGCTACCTAGGCTTGCAGGCAGACTGGCTCGGCAATTACGCACCTGCACCCGCCTAGGTAGCTTTTTTCATTGCCAACAACAACGCTTTTATTTATTTTTGTCATTACATAGCGGGAAACCGCAACCGGATTTTTAGAGCTTTGCTCTTATCTTCTAGACTGGAATCGGCAAAATTCACAAACGCAGAAGATAGCAGGCAAACGCTCACGTCCCATTGGGGCGTGGGTTGTTGTTGTTTATTTATGCGTAATGGCTTTGCCGAGCCACAGTCTGTAGATAAGCGATGAATGACTCCACGCCTTTTTTTATAGCGAGTTGGCATAAGCCAGCAACTGCGAAAACGCTCAAGACTCTTCATCAGCTCAAATGGGTTGCGCATTCCCATAACCTAGGAGTACTTATGAAGAAAGCATTTATCATAACCATCGCAACAGCAGCCATCTGTCTTCTTTCCGCATGCGCAGCCGGCTGGCACAAGCAGGGCGTTTCCGATTACGACACCGAAAATGCGCTTTCCCAGTGTGAATACGAAGCTGGCATCAACCATGTGGACCGCGGCGACTTCGTCAGCAACTGCATGAAACGCCAGGGCTTCCGCTGGTTTTAATCAAAAAAGCACTTAGCTTAACTTAACAGGTTTATCTATGAAGAAATTCACTGGTCTTGCCATAGGCCTTTTCTCGGTATTGTCATGGGCAAATCCCATGTGCGTTGAACTCTGCTCTCCCTGCGCAGACAAGATCGAAGACGTCTCTTGCGAAAAGGCAGATGCACTTTGCGGATGCGCAGCCGTTTTAGACAGCGTCGCCAAGGCGCAGGAAGCAGAAGCTGCCGCCAAAGCGGAAGCCGAAGCTGCAGAAGCCGCTGCCATAGAAGCAAGAAATGAAGCTATTTCAAACGGCAAAAAGCAGCTTACCTTGAACTTGCTTGAAGATTGCAGCAACAGCGTTTGCGAACAAATACTCTATTTTGAAAACGATGTCTTTACCAAGGGCGAAATTGCAAACACAAGGAATGCAAGTGATTTGAGCGCAAGCGACACTGCAGATACTACAGAAAACGATTCCACAAACGCGCAGGACCGCCTTTCAAAATTGGATGGCGCAGAAAATCTTGCCGGGCTTGCTGCAAGCATGTGTCTTGACGATTCCAGCGAGTGCATTGTCAAGGTTTCGTACGAAAGCAAGTCCATGAAGCTTGTTGCAATTCAAAAAATTGAAAAAAAGGCCGAGGCGCAGGCAACTGTAGCGGCTCCGGCAGCAAACTCAACTAAGCAAAGCGTATATTCTACAAACACAGCCCCACAAGAAACAGAACAGGTTGCAAAGCCAGAACCAAAATCTAACAGCGTATACGCCCAAAACCCCGCACCAAAAGAAAAGAGACAGCATTTTTACAAGGGCTTTGGCCTAACATTTGGCAGCTATGACGAGAACGATTTTTTGGACTATAGTATAGATGGCGAAAACGCCATAGAAGATGGCAACTTTGAAGCGGGTCTTTCATTTATTGCAAAATGGTATTTTTACAGAGCGGGCTCGTTCCAGACTGGCCTAAACGCATACTTTAGGCACCATAGCTACGATGAAGATGATTGGAAATATATTGGGTATAGTTATTACTATGACTACAGTTCCTACTTGGACATGGAAGCGGAATATTACAACATCACTTTAGAATTGCCATTAGCCATTCGCATTGGTATTCCTATCAAGTATTTTGCGCCGTTCATCAGCGAAACATTTGCCGTGCGCAAACCAATTTACGGCTGGGCCAGAGTTAATACATATGGTTGGTATAACGATGATGATATTGGCTGGAAAGGCGATTTTTACGGAGCTGCAGACTGGGAATTTGTTGACTGGATTGGCATAGGCTTTGAAATCGCACAGCACTTTGCAATCGAATACCAAATGATGGCCGTTGCATTCAGGACCGGGAATGCACACCTGTACGACACAGAAGAAAGCTTTCGCTTGAACATGCAGTTTACATGGTAAGGAGTTTTTATGAAGTGGAATAAATTGTTCAGCTTAATTATTTTTGCATGTGCATTGCTCATGGCCGCCTGCGGCAACGGCCCCATTGAACCCGATGAAATAGATGATTTGATAGAAGATGCACAAGACAGGCTAAATTATCGTAATGAAACAGCACTCCAAGAAATAGAGGAAAGAGAATCGTGCGTGGCAAAATACAGCCTTTACGATTGTAACTGGTGCTACAACTGGTATGGTTCCTATACATACTGCTTTACATCCTACAGTTCTTCTAGCCGCTACTCAAGTAGTTCCTACAACTACTGGGACGACTATTATTACAGCAGTTCCTCTAGCCGCTATTCAAGCAGCTCCTACAACTACTGGGACGACTATTATTACAGCAGTTCTTCTAGTAGTTATTACTACAGCAGCTCCTCCGAAAAAAGCGAATCCCTTACAAAAGCCAAGACCATGAAATTTACACTCACCTATTACAGGCAAGTGACATATGACTGGGACGCTTTCGATAATGCCGGGGACCCAAAGATATCTTTTAGCATCAAGCTTTACGACTATTACGAAACCCTGCTAGCAACCAAGAGCACAGGCGTTTTGCTGCAAAAACAGGATATCAGAACATGGAGCGGAACAAGTTCAACAACGATTTCGATCCCTTCTGCAACATACAAGATTAAAGTATGCCCATCGGTGCTTGACGTTGACGTTTCGTTCAACGATGATTATTCCTCGGGTTACTGCTACTCTGTAAGTTCCGTCGGCACTATGGCAAATTACGAAACAGAATACCAGAGCGACTCCTACGCTTCGAGTTACAAACTTGAATGGGAATGGTACCTGTACTAGAGTGCTTGCAGCCATGAATTTTGGAGAATCCTCTTTTTAGGGGGTTCTCTTTTTTTGTACATTTGTTCACATGTTTAAGATTCTATGGGCAAAGTTGAAAGAGGCTTTTGCCTCGGTGTTACCGATTACCTTAATTGTTATTGCAGTTTCATTCACTCCATTTGTCACATTATCGCTAAAGGAACTGCTCACATTTTCTATCAGCGCCATATTCCTGATTTTTGGCATCGGGCTTTTTAACCTGGGCGCAGACCTTGCAATGACCCCAATGGGTGAACAAGTAGGTTCTGGCCTTACAAGGTCAAAGAGCCTTTCAATTCTTCTTTCCGTGTGCTTTGTGATGGGCGTGCTCATTACCGTGGCAGAGCCAGACCTTTCGGTGCTTGCAGGCCAAGTTGAAAATGCCGTATCGCCAACGCTTTTAATCGCGGTAGTCGGAATCGGCGTAGGATTTTTCTTGCTTGTATCTATCCTGAAGATTGTATTCAAAAAAGACTTGTCGCTAATTCTCATGTTCTTTTACATGGCGCTCTTCATGCTTGGAACGCTGATGCTCATTTTTGGCAAGGAAATGTTTTTGCCGCTCGCATTTGATTCCGGTGGCGTTACCACGGGGCCGATCACGGTTCCGTTCATCATGGCGCTTGGCGTTGGCGTGGCCGGCGCAATCGGAGGGCGAGGCGCTAACGAGAACAGCTTCGGTTTGATTTCCCTTTGTTCCGTGGGCCCGATCTTAGCGCTCATGAGCCTGATTCTTTTTTCAAAGGGCGATCTGAAATTTGAACTTTCGACTTCGACATATTCCATTGACGCAAGCCTAGGTTCCAATTTTTTACCGACAGTCATAAATGTTGCAAAAGAAGTCGGCATAGCGCTTGGCCTGATCGTAATCTTCTTTATGCTGCTGCAAATAATAGTGCTTAAGCTTAGCAAGCAAAAACTTAGCCAAATAGCAATCGGCATTATCTATACATTTATAGGTCTTGTTGTTTTCTTGACTGCGGTTACGGTTGGCTTTATGCCCATTGGCTTTAAGCTTGGTGCAGAACTTGCAGAATTCCCTAAACTTTTGATTGTGTCGGGCTTTATCGTTGGCATGGTCGTCGTTCTTGCAGAACCTGCAGTACATGTGCTCAACAAGCAAGTCGAAGAAATCACGGGCGGCCTTGTTACAAAGCGCGCGATGCTCATCGCTCTCTCCATTGGCGTTGGCATTTCTATTGGGCTTTCTATGCTCCGTATCATTTACGGATTTTCGCTCATGTACTACTTGATACCAGGCTATTTTATTTCGCTCGGCCTTGCTCTTTTAGTACCAAAGCTCTATACGGCAATCGCATTTGACTCCGGCGGTGTTGCAAGCGGTCCACTAACTTCGAGCTTTATACTGCCGCTTGCCATTGGAGCCTGTGCGCAAACATACGCAGAAAGTTCCGCTGTATTGAATTACGCATTCGGCATCGTGGCAATGGTTGCCATGACCCCGCTAATTACAATCCAGGTGCTTGGCTTTAGGGCAATCGCCACGGCAATTATCAAGGAACGGATCGCAATGAAACGGATCCTTGACGCAGACGACGAACAAATCATTGACTTCATGTAAATAAGAGACAAGACGCAAGATAAAGAGGCAAGAAATTACTGTAAACAAGGCAAGACGACATTGCAAGAAAAGCGCATTGTCATTGTAAATGAACCAAGAGTCGTTACAAACAAAAAGAGCATTGTCATTGCGAACGAAGTGAAGCAATCCAGAACAACGAAATAATCAGTCCTTAAACAAATTTCAAACAATGTTAAAGAAACAAGACCATACAAAGATTTCGATGAACAAGCTCGAGCTGCTTGTTACCGTTGTGAACCGTTCCAAGGCGGATTCCTTTGTAGACCGCATTCAAGCTTTTGGCGCGAATGTGCAAATGATTCTATTTGGTCGCGGCACTGCAAACAAAGAAATGCTAAACATGCTCGGTCTTGCAGATTCCAACAAGGCTGTAATCTTTAGCATCATTACCGAAAGCAATGTGCAGGCCGCAATGGAGGCCCTCACGGATATGTTCAATTCCGTAAAGGATGGGCGCGGCATTGCCTACACGATTCCTTTTTCAAGCATTATCGGCAGATCCATGTTTAATTTTTTAAGCGATAACAGAACGCAAGTAGGGAGGGCCTAACCATGGCGTCTTCAAACAAGAAATTTGAATACGAACTCATTCTTTGCATTGTAAATGAAGGCTTTGCAGACACGGTCATGGAAGTCGCAAAGGAAGCCGGTGCAAGCGGCGGCACAATATTAAACGCACGCGGAACGGCAAACAAGGAAGCCGAGGCGTTCTTCCATATTACAATCCAGCCAGAAAAAGAAATTTTGATGGTTCTTGCCCCCACAGAAATCAAGGATGCCATTTTGCACGCAATCTACAGAAAGGCAGGTCTTGGCACTACAAGCCCTGGTATCGCATTTTCCTTGCCTGTAGATAACGTCGCCGGCTTCTTTAAACGCACGCAAAACGACAAAGCAGAACAAAAACCTGCTCCAGATGCCAAGAATTAGCTTATATTTAGCATTAACATAATAGCAAGGGCAAAAATGCCCTGCAAACAGTCTTTTTTAAAAAAATTGGAGTTTTTTATGGAAATCAAATGGCTCAACCCAGATGCACAATTCGACCGTCTTGTTTTGGCTGGCGATATCGGTGGCACAAACACGAACCTCGGCCTTGTCGGTTACAAGGATGGCAAGTTCACGCTCATTCTCGAAACGGTCTGCCCGAGTAAGGACATTGACGGCCTCGACGCCCCGATTCGCGAAACACTCAAGATTGCAAGCGAAGCTCGCGCTGACCTCAAGCCAAGCCATGTCTGCATTAGCGCTGCTGGCCCTGTTGCAAACAACAAGTGCGTCATGACAAACCTCCCGTGGTCTGTAGATGGCGACGCAATCACGGCAGCAACCGGCATCCCGACGCTTGTAATCAACGACTTCATGGCTATCAGCTACGGCATTCCGACTCTCGACGTTGACGACCCGAAGCAGATTCACAAGCTCACCCACACTGACGGCAGCCAGCCGCAGCCGCAGAAGGCTACAAAGGCTGTCATTGGCCCGGGCACCGGCATGGGTGTTGGCTTCCTCGCTTTTGACGGAGAAAAGTACATACCGGCTTCTTCTGAAGGCGGCCACTCCACATTCGCTCCGTTCGACAAGGACTCCCAGGAATTCCACGACTACATGCAAAAGAAGATCGGCTGCGTTCCGGGCGTAGAACCGCTCGTTAGCGGCATGGGCCTTCGCAACATGTACGAATGGTGGAAGGAAACTCGCGGCGTTCCAAGCAACGAAGCATTCCAGAAGATTGAAGATACCGAACCGAACGACCGTCCAAAGTACATTAGCCGCGCAAGCGACACCGACCCGGTCGCAGCAGAAATGATGCGTTTGTTCGTGAAGATGCTCGCACGCTTCGCAAGTGACGCGAGCACGCTCTTCCTCCCGCTCGGCGGCTTCTACCTCGCTGGCGGTACAGTGCAAAAAGACTTGCGCTGGCTCGAACGCGACAACCTTTTCATGGAATACTTTGAAAAGAACTATAACCCGAACATCCGCCCGCTCTTGAACAAGATTCC
>DCGZ01000028.1 GCA_002314675.1 Fibrobacter sp. UBA1765
GCTGCTACTGGAGGTTTCACCTTCACTCGGCATAATGGAAGAGGAAGAATTCTGGGTAACGGAAGAAGATGAATTTACATCGGCAGACGACGAAGATCCAACAGCGGATTCGCCATCGCTTGTTCCATTTCCAGATGGAGCGCTGCTACTTGATTCTGCATTTTCGTTAGGAATGACAGCCTCGTAATTATCAGCCATCGGGTCTGTCGGGTTATTGCGAGAGTCAACATCCGCACAAGAAACAAGCGATGTAAAAAGAGCAGATATGCAAAGAAGTCCAAAAACTTTTTTCATACAAAACCCTCCCTAAAACAAAACGGTGAAAGTTAAACCAACAGCCATGAGGCCAGCGCCCACGCCGTACATGACGTTTCGCATGGTCTTTGCGTCTTGCACCTTGTCCCACTGCTTATCTGCAGCAGACTTGTCGCCCTTGAAGTCGGCATCCTTGTAGGTGCCGTATTCGTCGTCGGCGACAGTGTTTTCATAAACGCCAAAGCCAATTGCCGCGGCACCAAGCACATAAGGAATGACCTTCGCCCATACAGGCAAATGCAAGCCGCCAATTTCCGAAACATTTTCAGAGACCTGTGCAGCGGCATCACTTGCAAGTTTCTGCTTTTCTAAAGCGGCCTTCAATTCCGGCTCAGAATCATAGATTGTTGCAAAAAAGCCCGGGCCCTCCGCCTTGATTTTTTCTTCAAGGTCATCCATGTTCTTGCTCTTCAGCGTAAAGGAACCAATCAGCTTGTTGTCTGAGGTCTTGTAAAGTTCGACAGTCAAGGTAAGGTTATCGCCAAAGCGGCTCACGCGACCCTGGGCAACATACTCGGCAGAAATGTTCTTGCCGGTTTCTACCATGCAGCTTCCCTCGCATTCATCCATGCTCTTGTCTGGCGGGAGCATCATCAAAATGTTTTCACGAGTCATGATGGTAAACACCTCCGGGTTCAAGGCACGAACGGCCTGCTCCCTGAGCACATCGGAGAGATACTGGCCATCTTCCATGGTAAGGCCAGCACTTTTCGTAGAGACGGTTTCGAGCACGGCTACATACAGAGCGTTAGCAATGCCTACAAAAAGCAGTATCAACGCGATTATCATTTTTCTCATGATGCATCCCTTTTATTTTTTTAGTTTTCCAAACTTCTTTTCGCGGGCGGCCCTTTCTTCGGCAAGCTTGTCGCCCTGGCGCTTTATGACTTCTTCCCTGTAAGCCTTTTCACGTTCGCGCACCCGCTTAAGCAATTCTTCCCTGTTCAACTTTTGTTCCTGGAGAATGCGAACGAGTTCCTTTACAAAGCCCGGTTCGCCAGAAGATTCAAAGTCAATAACTTCCATGTTTTCTAGCTTGACGGCTGTTTGCCCGGCCCTAATGGATGCCATAGTCTTGCCTTCGTTTTCAACATCAAGCGAGCCAGTCTTTAGACCGGCAAAGAATGGTTCCGCATTCACAACACCCTGCGTTCCACGAATGGAGGCAACGGCCGTGCCCGTACGGAATTTAAAGGAATTCTCCTTTCTTTGCTTTTGCACATCAAAAGCTAGGTTGCCTTTCTTCACATCGATCAAGGTAAGTTGCGCATCATCAGCAAAAGCCGATATGGAAATTTCTGAGTTCTCGTCAATTTCAACAATGCTGCCATCAGGTAATTTTATGCGAACGCTTGATTCTGCTGCAGTCGAAATCGCATCATTTTTATTGACCTTTGCACCGACACGCAATTTGTCTGCACTTTGCTTTCCCTCGCGAATGCAAAACGCATCACCGACAACCAAAACGACCTTAGCAGAGGAAGCTGCATTACAAGCCAAAGCGAGCAGAAGAAGTAAAAGCAACAGCTTTTTCATAAACCCAATCCTCATAAATCTATTCCACGAGAATGCTCGGCCAATCAGAGCCTTCTTCACCGATCATCTTTACGACTTTTAAATTTTTATCAATGACAAGCGTACGTGGCAAGGCCATTTCTGCACCTGGGGCAATCAACTTAAAGCCTTCTGTCATGCGGCGAAACGGATCTAGTAAAAGCGTAAAGCTTTCGGCACCAATTTTCTTTTGCCATTTGCCTATAAGGGCTTCATCCTTTTCGCCGACATTCACCAAGACTACTTCTACCTTGGCATTTTTCAAGGCCTCTTTTTGCTTTACAAGTTCAAGAATGCCGGCTCGGCAAGGCACACACCATGTAGCAAAATAGACGAAGGCGACACGTTGCGCACCTTCGTCATAAAGTTTTTGCAAATGCTTCTGTGTCCAGGGAGGGTTCCCCTTATCCAGCTTTCTGACAGCAAACCAGGGAACATTTTCGCTCGCCCCTGCAGGTAGCGGCAAGACCACCGATTTTTCAGCAAATGCTGTTACGCAAAATAGCAGACAAAGCAACAAGACAATTTTTTTCACAATGCTATTTCCACTTTTCAAGTTCTGCAATCCAAGCGTTCAACGATTTTTCGTTCACGTTGCCATAGAGATTGTTCATGGCCTCGTTTTCGTCATGGCGGCCACTCCCCTTGAAAGTCTGTTCCAGCATAAAGTAAGAATCACCTTCAGCAGATTCCCCTCTTAAAACAAGAGGAACTTTGCAAGACGGACCAAAGGAACCCTTGCCACAAGAAACAGAACCCTGCATTACAAAATGCACTCCGTTTTCGTGGCGTTCCTTAGTCAGTTCCATGGGGAGCCTTTTTGAAAGTTCAGCAAACACGCTTGTTTCAAGCGTTTTTAGACGAGGGTCTTCGAATTCCTGGTCTATGAAGTAAAACTTCAAGTTGCTCTTCCATTCGGCAAAATCCTTTTGAAAACTGGCATACGAAGATTCCAGATCACTCTGAATCGAAGTGCTACCGATTAACGAAGAAAGCACCTTGCAAGCAAAATCGAGAGCGTAATACTGCGTTTCAATTTCTGAAGCAAGGCGTATTTTTTCTTTTGGATTAGTTTGTTCAAAATACGAAAGCAAAGACCTGTTAAGCGAGTCTGACTTCTGGCTCTTTTGCACCTGATACGGCTTGGCGGCATCAACACGGCTCATGCAGGCAACCGCACCGGCAGCTCCGGCTATGCTAGATGACTTGACAAGCCTTGCATCTTCGGCGTTTTCGAGCTTCGCAGAAACTTCGCTCTGCATACTGTACGAAGCAGTAATCGTTTCCTTTCCTTCGCTCCTTTCAGAACGTTTCAAGGAAGTATTGGCAGCCTGTACAGAAGAATGAATTTGACGCGCTATTTCTGCCTGAGCAAGCGACAAGGCTTCGGAAGCATTCGCCCCCACTCCCTCGCCACGCAGGTCACTTTCGGCAGGGCAGTTTGCCTGCGCAAGCTCATTACGGAGTGCAGTAACATCGCTAGCGTTAGGAGCACCATTACCAGAAGTTCCCGCGCAGGACATAAACAGCACGCCTGCGGCAACTATGCAGAAATATCGTTTTTTCATATTCTATAGCTTTGCAAATCTTTTTATTTACGGTCTGCAGTAGCTTTGTCCATGCGAGCCTGCATATCGGCAGATTCGGCACGGAGTTTGGCTTCCTTGGAAACTTCATTGTCAGAAGTTCCTGCGCAGGACATAAGCAGCATGCCTGCAAGAATAATGCTGATGTATCGTATTTTCATATTCTATTACTTTGCAGATCTTTTTTCTTTATAGGCAGCGGCAGCCTTGTCCATGCGAGCCTGCATGTCGGCAGATTCGGCGCGGAGCAAGAATTCTTCGTTGCCTTCGGAAGCAGCTTCAATGGACTTGCGAACCAGGTCCGGATTCATGGCAACAAGGGCATACACGCGGAATTCACCGGTAGCATCGTTATGCTGCTTGACAGTGCGATAGAGGGTTGCGCCCACGAGTTCCTGTTCTGTGTATTCGTTGGCCTTTTCTTCCCAAATACGGCCAGCTTCGCCTCCTACATTCTTTGCATACTGTTCCTTGTAGCGCGAAATCACGGTCTTGATGGAAACTGCGACTGCGGTGCGAGCTTCGTCACCAGCCTGGGTAGTGGCAATCATTTCGTCATTGGAAGTTGCCATGCCAATGCCGCAAGGCACGCCCTGGTCTTCAAGGTAAAGCTTGAGTTCTTCCAGTTCAGAAGCCGGTGTTGTAACGGTGGAAAAGCCGTTTTGAAGTGGCTGAGGGGCAGAACTAGAGCATGCAGCCAAAACCAATGCTGCAGAAAGAGCCAAAGCAAGTCCGAAAATGTGTTTCATAGCAAGATTTCTCCATTTTTGCGTTAATTTTCTTACCTTAAACCTAAAGGTAAAAAAAAAAAA
>DCGZ01000022.1:0-21388 GCA_002314675.1 Fibrobacter sp. UBA1765
GGCCCTTCCTTTTTTCCCCTCCCCCTCTGAATCCTGTTCATTTTTTTATTTTATTTTTGTTACGGATTGTTTGCTGAATTCGTAGATTCAAGTAGGAATTTGGGAGAAGCTGGATATGTTGGGTGCTTATTATTCTATTGTAGCCTTAGTAGCGATATTTACACACTTGATTATAAACTATAGTGTAATCAAGCAGGCTGTAGGAACTAAGGCCCATTTGGCATATCGAAGATTTATTTTATGCATTTTAGCTTATTACATTACTGATGCTCTGTGGGGCTTTATTGATGGAATCCATAATTCCGTTGCGCTCTATTTTGACACCATATTGTACTGTTCCGCCATATCTCTTTCTATTGTCTTTTGGTGCCAGTATATTGTAGCTTACCTGAACTTTAAAAATTTTTTCGGTAAGTTTTTGAAATTTGCGGGCTTTGCATTTTGCCTTGCAGCAATACTCCTGCTTAGTGCAAACCACTTTCTTCATTTTTTCTTTTGGTTCGACAATGATGGTGGCTACCATACAAATGTAGTGCGCTATGTTTCGATCGGTGCACAAATATTTCTGTATGCCTTGACTGCCGTTCAGACGCTGTACGTGGCTTTCAAGTCGAAAGGTTTTAAGCAGCGCCGCCATGTTGCCGTATCGTTATTTGGCATCGTCATGATTTTCGCCACCATTTTGCAGGCGATATATACATTGCTTCCTTTTTACACCATCGGATTTTTGATTGGAAACTGCATCCTCCATATTTTTGTGCAGGAAGATGAAAAAGCAGAGTTTAGGGGAAAGCTTGAAGAATTCAATAAGGTGATTTCTGCAACCGGCTATGGCATTTGGAAATTTGTTTTTGATGCAGAAGGCAAGGTTTGCGGCTTGATAGGCGATGAACAGTGGAAGGAGCTTTTTGGAGTCTCTGGAACGGAAATGACCCCGAAGGAAACTTTTGACTATTACAATCGCCGTCTATCCAAGCGATCTGCCGAAATGATTAAGGATGACTATTCGGAAATGCGTAACGGGGTGATTAAAACGCGAATTTTTGAATGGATTCACCCGGAGAAGGGACTTGTTTACATGAGCGTGGGCGGAACTAGACTTGTAGAAGCGGATGGCTCCGTATCTATTTCTGGTTTTGTCGGGGATATTTCGGAACAGATGTTTGTACAGGACCGTTTGAACAAGTCCCTTGAAATTGCAAAGCGGCAGGCCGAAGAGGCTAACCTTGCAAAGACGAAGTTCCTGTTTAACATGAGCCATGACATTCGTACGCCGATGAATGCGATTATTGGCTTCACGAACTTATTGCAAAAGAATCTCGATGACAAGGGGAAGTGTTCCGAGTACATCGGGAAAATTCAAAATTCAAGCCAGTTCCTGCTTTCGCTTATCAACAACGTTCTTGAAATGGCACGCATCGAAAGTGGCAAGGCGACTCTTGATATTTCTGTGCATAATACGGATCAGTTTATTTTAGGCTTCAAGTCGGTTTTTGAAGAACAGATGAAGCAAAAGAATATTGAGTTCGTGATAAATGTTGATATAATTCATCATTGCCTTTATACGGATGCGCTGAAGATGCGCGAGATTTTCTTGAATTTGATTTCCAATGCGTACAAGTATACCAATTCAGGCGGCAAGATTGTTGTTGATATTAAGGAAGTTCCTGCAGAAGAAAATGGATATTGCATATATCAAAGTACCATCAGCGATACGGGGATGGGCATATCCAAGAGCTTCTTGCCGAGACTCTTTGACGAGTTTTCTAGAGAAAAGACCTATACCGACAATAAGATTGAAGGTACAGGACTTGGCATGCCGATTGTCAAGAAGTATATAGATTTGATGGGCGGTACGATTAGCGTAGAAAGCGAACTTGGTAAAGGCACTACGTTCCATGTCGCGATTAAGCATCGATATGCGGAGTCATGCGAATCATCGGGAAAGGAAGAAGATATTGTGGATTCGACCTCCTTGTCTGGAAGGCGAATTCTGCTTGCAGAAGATAATGATTTGAATGCAGAAATCGCAATGGAAATTTTGAAGGAAATTGGCATTGAAGCGGATCGAGCAAAAGATGGTGTGGAATGCTTGTCGGTGCTAGGGCAAAAAGAGGCCGGCTATTACGATTTGATTCTTATGGATATCCAGATGCCGAATATGAATGGCTATAAGGCTACGCAGATGATTAGAGAAATGGCAGATTCTGTAAAGGCTCGCATACCGATCATTGCGATGACGGCGAATGCTTTTGACGAAGACAAGAGAGAGGCTGCTGAAGCAGGCATGAATGGACATTTGGCTAAGCCGATAGAAGTTCCAGAATTGATTTTGACATTGAAAAAATTTTTGGGATAGTAAAGGTAAAGCGTAAAAACATTGGGTGATGCAGAATTATGAAAAATGAAAAAGTAAAGGGAAAACTGCCCAGGGAATTGTGGCTTATGTATGCAGGCCTCGTGTGCCTTGCGATTCTTTTAGAGACTGCTTTTTTGTATGCGAACTATACTATCGTTGAAAGCAATGAAAAATCTAGCGCCAAGGCAAGCGCCGAAAAAATTGCTGCAAGCATACAGTCCGAAATGCAGCATGCTCTTGAAACGACGAACCTCCTTAAGGACCTGTATAAGGTTTATGGCAATCTGTTCCTGGAAGACTTTAATAAAATCTGTAACGAACTGAGCAAGGACAATTTGGCTATAGGCAGCTTGTACTTTGCTCCAGGTGGTGTTATAAAGTATTCCTACCCTGCAGAAATTGACAAGGCAACGGAAGGCTTTGCAATGTTGAAAGACCCTATTCAGGGGCCGAAGGCACAAAAGGCTATTGACGATAGAAAGGCGACTGTTGCAGGGCCTCATCACCTGATTGAAGGCGGCGAGGGTTTTATTATTCGCAATCCGATTTTTAACAGGGACGCCTTTGTTGCTTTTTCAATTATAATTCTTGACAAGGAACGTTTGATTAATCAGATCGCGCTAAATCTTCGCAGTACAAAATATGATTTTGCTGTGTGGAAGGACCCTGATCCGACTGCTATTACGGATGCCGACGGCTTTGCCTTTTCTAAGCGCCAGGGTACTGGAAAAATCAGTAGGGACATTCAACTGGATTTTCCGGTTTTGAACGATACCTGGCACGTTGTTTTGGAACCGGTTGGCGGCTGGAATGTGCTTGGCCACATGAAGAAGGAAGTGTGCATTTCGCTATTTGTGTTCGCCTTATTGCTGTTCCTGTTTTACATGTATGTACTTGGCGTTGGAAGAAAGCGCCAATTGCAGATGGAAATTATGGCAAACGATGCCAAGAACCAGTTTTTGTTTAGCATGAGCCACGATATTCGCACCCCGATGAATGCGATTATCGGCTTTACACGCTTGATGAAACAGAATATTGAAGATAGACAGAAAGTGGAAGACTATATTTCTAAGATAAACGATTCCAGCAACTTTTTGCTTTCGCTCATTAACAATGTTCTTGAAATGGCCCGCATTGAAAGCGGCAAGCTTGTGCTTGATGAGGGCATTATTGATACCCATAAGTTTGAACATGTTACCGATACTGTGTTTACGGACCTTGCAAAAAGCAAGGGCATAACATTCAGCAATGATTACGAGCTGCTAAGTGACTTTGTTTTAGGCGACGAAACAAAGATAAGGGATATTACCTTGAATATCGTAAGCAACGCGATTAAGTACACCCCGGCTGGCGGATACGTTAAATTGACGTTAAAGGAATCTAGGAGCGAAAAGCCCGGCTATACCATATTTACCGCGGTTGCTGAAGATTCTGGCATAGGCATTAGCAAGAGTTTCTTGCCGCATATCTTTGAAGAATTTTCAAGGGAAAAGAACACGACAGATAGCAAGGTTTCTGGAACTGGTCTTGGAATGCCCATCGTGAAGAAACTTATTGACTTGATGAACGGTACTATTGATATAGAGAGTGAAGTTGGAAAGGGTACTAAGGTGACCGTAGTGCTGCCGCTCCGCCTATTAAGCGAAAAACAGCTTGAAGAGGTAAAGCTTGCCAAGTTGAAAGGCAAAAACGATGAGTCGAATGTAGACCCGTCTTCTACTGGTTTTGCCGGCAAGCGTATTTTGCTTGCAGAAGATAACGAACTTAATGCAGAAATTGCAATCGCCGTTCTTGAAGAAATGGGTTTAAAGGTTATCCGTGTCGCAGATGGATTTAAATGCGTGCAGGTAATGGAAGAATACGATGAAGATTATTTTAGTCTAGTTCTTATGGATATCCAGATGCCGAATATGGATGGTTACGAAGCCACACGGAATATTCGTGCGATGATGAACCCTAAAAAGGCGCATATACCTATTTTGGCAATGACTGCAAACGCCTTTGACGAAGACCGTAAAAGGGCGCTTGAAGCAGGTATGGATGGCCATTTGGCTAAGCCAATAGATGTGCAGGAGCTTTTGCAGAAGCTTCGCCAAATGCTTGGCTAGGTTCTATTGCTTGTTTTCTTCTTTCTTTTTAGGAAGAAGAAGGTTCAGTACGACTGCAAGAATAAATACGACGGCGACGCAGTTTTCTGCAAAGATTGTCTGGATTATTTGCGGGAAGACCTTGAACATGCCGGTTGCTTGCGTAAAGCCAAGCCCAATGCTTAGGGACATGCTCGTGATGATCATGTTGCGTTGTGAGAATCCGCTTTTGGCCATCATGCCAAAGCCAGCGAACAGTATGGACCCGAACATCATGATTGTGCAGCCGCCAAGTACTGCTTGCGGAATTGTGGTGAGCAGAGTGCCTACAGGCGGGAATACGCCCCCAAGGATCATGATTGCCGCACCGGTTGCAATGGTAAAGCGGTTTACAACGCCAGACAGTGAAGCTAGCCCCACATTTTGACTAAATGATGTAATTGGGGTACAGCCGAAAATGCCTGAAATTGTGCTGACAAAACCATCGCAGCTGATTGCTCCTCCCATTTCTGCTTTGTGAATTTGGCGTTTTAAAGCTCCATTTACAAGGGCACTCGAATCGCCTACGGTTTCTGTTGCCGAAACAAGGAATATTGCGATTACCGAAAGTATTGGACCAAGGTGGAATTCAGGAGTAAAGGGCAGTAACTTTGGTACGGCGATGATGCTGCAGTTTGCAAGACCGGAAAAATCTACCATGCCCATGCAGAGAGCCAGAATATAGCCCACGATTAGGCCGACAAGTACAGAAAGGGAACGTAGGAAGCCTTTGGCAAAAACTTGCGTGACTAGGCAAGTCAGAAGGGTGACGCTGCCGACGATCCAGTTGTGTAGTTCACCGAAATCTGTAGAGCCTTGGCCGCCAGCAAATGAATTTGCCCCGATAGGAAGGAGCGAAAAACCGATCGCGGTTACCACGGTTGCCGCGACAATATGCGGAATGAGCTTGAGCCAGTACTTTGCGCAAAGGCCCAGCAGCCCTTCTACGATGCCGCCTATGATTACGGCTCCCATTAATGTTCCCATGCCGTGAGAAAGTCCGATTGAAATGGAAACAGAAAGGAACGTGAAGCTGATGCCCATGACGATTGGTAGCCTTGAACCGATTTTCCAGATTGGATAAAGCTGTATCATGGTTCCGATGCCCGCAATGATCATGCAGTTTTGGATCAGCGATGCGGTAACCCCTTTTTCGATTCCGATGACATTTGCAAGGATTATGATTGGAGTAATGTTTGAAACAAACATTGCAAGCACATGCTGGAGCCCGAAGGGAACTGCACGAGCAACAGGGACAAATCCGTCAAGTTTGTATAGATTCTCGGTAGATTTCATAATGTCAAAAAATTTTTAGCCAAGTTTCAAGTTCGTGTTTATGAGGGGCATTTCTGGTTGATCGCGGAACTTGATGGTTTGGGTTTGCCAATCCATGGATTCGACGATTGCGATGGATTCGACACGATAGCCTTCTGCTCGTAGTGTGGCTCCACCCTTTTGCTGGCCCTTTTCTATCGCGATTCCAAGACCTGCGACAGTTCCGCCGGCCTGGTGCACAAGATCTATGAGGGCGTGTGCCGCTGCGCCGTCTGCCAAGAAGTCGTCTACGATTAGGACTTTATCGTTTGCAGACATGTAGGGCCTCGAAACGAACACATTGTTCATTTTTTTATGCGTAAAGGAGTAGGCCTGTGACACGTACTTGTCGTCGGTGCTGTTTGCTGTCTGGCTCTTTTTTGCAAAAACGACAGGAACATCGTAAAGATGCCCGAGTAATGTTGCGATGGCGATGCCGCTTGCTTCAATGGTCAAAATTTTATTGACTTCGACATCGCGAAAGCGGCGCTTGAATTCATAGGCCATTTGTCGCATGATATCGACATCGATCTGGTGGTTTAAAAAGCTGTCGACTTTAAGAATGTTGCCTTCCTTAATGCAGCCGTCACGGAGAATTTTTTCTTCAAGAAAGTTCATAAAAACGCTCTTGTCCATGTATAAAAAAAATGTTAATGACTAGAAAATAAAATTTTTTCGCAGTTGCAATCTATTGTTGAAATTGACATAAGGCCTTGCGATAGTATCTAAAATCATTGATTCGTTAAAAAGGCCGTTCTTTTGATTTTTTATGGAGGCCACTAACCGTAAATTAAGGTATATTACAATAAAAATTATTGGGAATAAGCTTGGAGACTTTATGAATTTTAAGATCAAGATGCTTGGCGTTGCTACGCTTGCGTCGCTTGGCTTTGCAGTGAATGCAAATGCAGAAAGCTATGACTGGGGTAACGTTCGCTTTGACGGCGGTGGCTTTATGAGTGCCATTATGCCGAGCCCTTACCAGAAGGACCTTATTTACGCCCGCACGGACGTTGGCGGTATTTACCGCTGGAATTCATCGACTTCTAGCTGGGTGCCTCTTATGGACCAGTTCGATGAAAACGACAAGGGCCTTTACGGTACAGAAAGTTTTGCTCTTGACCCGACAGACCCGAAAAAGATTTATGTGCTCGCTGGCACCGGCTACTTTAGCAAGGGCCGTACCGCTGTTCTTCGCAGTAGCGACTACGGTGAATCGTGGGATACGACCTACGTTGAATTCTTTGCACATGGAAACGGCATGGGACGCCAGACCGGTGAAAAGCTTGCCGTTGACCCGAACAAGCCAAGCATAGTTCTTTGCGGAAGCCGCACCAAGGGCGTGTTCAAGAGCGATGACTACGGTAAGACCTGGTCTAACCTTTATGAAGTTGCACTTTCAAGTGCCGAAGGCAATTCCCTTACGAACGTGAACGGCGTAAGCTTTGTGATGTTCGATGAATCGCAGGGTAAGCTTGCTGACGGTAGCACTGCAACAATCTACATCGGTATTTCTGATACCAAGGACAACTTGCAGGTCTCTAAGGATGGCGGCAAGACCTGGAGTGTCATCAAGGGCGGCCCTGCAGGCCTTATGCCGCACCGCGCAAAGATTGTCGATGGCGACATGTACATTACATACGCCGATGGCCCGGGCCCGCATAGCATTACAAGCGGTGCCGTTTACAAGTACAACATCAAGGCTGGAACCTGGACCGACATTACTCCGAGCGATGGCGGCGAAGTTGACAAGAGTTCATACGGTGGCATTGCGATCGACCCGAAGGACAAGAACCATATTGTTGTCTCTACGCTTGGCAAGTATACGGGCCGCCACGTTACCGTAGATGAAAAGGACAACTACGGTGACCGCATCTACGTAACGACCGATGGCGGCAAGACATGGGCTCATGGCCAGCATTACGATGATATTCCAAATATCGATGCAAACGGTACTGACTGGATTCCTGGCAACGCAATCCATTGGGCCGGTTCCCTGGAATTCGACCCGTTCGACAACAAGAAGGTTTGGGTTACTAGCGGTAACGGTATTTTCCAGACAGACGATATTACTGCAAAGGTTCCTGTTTGGAAATTCCAGTCAAAGGGCGTCGAAGAAACAGTCCCTCTCGATATCGTAAGTATCCCTGACGGACCGCTCGTTACTGCAATTGGTGACTATGACGGTGGCGTTTACTATGACATCAACAAGCCTGTGAATCGCCATACGCCAATTCTTGGAACTACGGAAAGCATGGCATATGCGCCTCTTACCGGTTCCCTGCTCCGTACAGGCATTGTTACCGAGTACCTTCAGTACGAGTCCATCAACCATTACCTGATGTACCGTTCTGATGACATGGGTAAAACCTGGAAGCAGCTCGAAACGACCTTGAAGGGCGCGAAGGGACTTGTTGTGCTTTCTGCAGACGGCAAGGTAATACTCCATCGCCCTGACCAGAGCGCAACCGTTTATCGTTCTACCGATAATGGGGCCAAGTGGACTGAAACCAAGACCGGCGAACAGACGAATTACTCTCGCATTGTAGCTGACCCTGTGAACCCGGAAACCTTCTATGTGATGAATTCCATGGGTACGCTTTACAAGTCTACCGATGCAGGCGAAACATTTAACGCAGAAGCAGTTCGCTTGCAGAACGAAGGCGCTGGCGTTTATTACAACGGTGGCGGCCTTATTCGCACGGTTCCTGGCAAGGAAGGCCACTTGTGGGTTCCTATGGACCAGTCGCAGGTTTGGCTCTCGAAGGGCTTTAGCGAAAACGGCCTTGCCTACACAGAAGACGGCGGCAAGACCTGGAACAATTGCGAAGGCGCAAGTACTGCTATTGCAGTTGGTATCGGTAAGGCCAAGGAAGGTGCCGATTACGAGACGATCTTTATCTGGGGTGCTGCAAAGTCCGGAGACGATATCGGCATTTACCGCAGTACCGACAAGTGCAAGACTTTTGAACGCGTGAACGATAACATGCATCAGTTCGGTGGCCCGGGCAATGGTAACTTTGTTCAGGGCGACATGAACAACTTTGGCGTTGTCTACATGAGTACGGTTGGCCGTGGCTTGATTGTCGGCGCGCCGGAAGGAACGAAGTTTGTTACCGGTATGCGCGTTGTAAATATGGAACGTGCAGCAACCTTTATTCAGCAGGGCAGAAATCTTATGGTGAATGCTCCTGCTGGAACAAAGCTGCATGTGTTCAGTATCGCTGGCTCTACTTTGCTTAGCCGTGAAGTCGGCCCTGGCGTAGCCGTTAATTTGACAATGATCCCTGCCGGTAAGTACATTGTTCGACTTGAGAATGCTGCAGGGCAAAAGCTCTCTGCAAAGACAATTCTCTTGAAGTAACTTTAAATATTTACGGGAAGAAGGGACCTGGATTTTTCTGGGCCCCTTCTTTTTTGTGAATGGAATTTATTGGATTACGATATTCTTTGGCTTTTATCAAGGCAATGAGTTTCTGGAATGTAAATTCGACAGAATGGCCTATATGCTATACAAAAAAGGAATCCCGGCTTTTACCGAGATTCCTTTCTGTATTAAGCCATAGCCTAGGCTTTGAAACTTAATCCTTGAGGGTTGTCCAGTTGAGAACGCCCTTGCGGTAAATGTATGTATAACCTGCTTCGAGAATGACAAGGAAGCCGAGCAGGATAAAGAGCGGGGACCAGCTCTGTATGTTCATGAATTCGACTGCCCACGGGTAGATGAATGCTACTTCAAGGTCAAATACCAAGAAAAGCATTGCTACCATGTAATATTTGACAGGGAAACGTTCGTTGGCTGTCCCAGAAACGTGGGAAAGGCCGCTTTCGTATGCTGTACCCTGGATTTCGGCGTTCTTGATGCGACTAGGATGGAGTACCCAGTTGGCGAATAGAAGCATAAGCGGAATGCAAGCGGCAAGAACCACAAGAATGGTCATTGCAAAGACAGTATCAAAAATTTCAATATTACCCATGCGCCCAAACATAACAAAAAACAGACCTCTTTGAAAGGTGGTTTCAAAAAATCTACAATGTAAAATATGAAAAAAGGGGTGTTTTATGTGGATAATTTGTTCTAACTTTGGGACATGCTTGAAAAATTTATCAAATCTACTCTTTTTTGTGCCCCATTTGCATTGATTGCATGTGGTGACGATTCTTCAACTGGCCCCGTAAAAAATGTTGAACACTCTGTTGTAACGCAGGATTCCTCCTTTGTTTACGATACTGTTGTTATTAATGGTGAAACGATCATTACCGTTGATACCATTGTGCACTATGACACAGTAAAGGTAACTACCCCTTCAGAAGAAAAAGCTCCATATTACGTAGATAACGATGTCTTTAACTGGGATGATTTGCAGGATGTGACAACTCCTACTATCGATGTCAAGGATCCTGTCGTTGTGAACAGTTCTAGCTCTGCAAAAAGCTCTAGCTCGGTTACTTCTAGTTCTAGCTATGTGGACTTGATTTCTTCTTCAAGCGAAACGCCGTCTACGGTAAACGGCAATACATTGACCGATGGCCGTGACGGTCAGGCTTACAAGGTTGAAAATGTCGGTGGCGCTCTTTGGATGGCTGAAAACATCAAATTTGAGACTAAGACAGGCACTCTTTGCAAAAGCAGTGGAGAAGACCTTTGTGCAAAGTTTGGCATGTTCTATTCCAAGACTGCGATGAAGTCTGCCTGCCCGAAGGGCTGGCATTTGCCGACAGAAGCTGAAGTTACAGCTGCTGATAATGTTGTAGAACATGAATGGTGGACTATCGCGGGACGCTTTAAGAGCGATGGCTCTTATGGCAATGAAAAACAGGGCTATATTTGGCTTGCAAATGGTTCTACATTCCTTGTAGAAAATTACAGTGAAAATGATCGCGAACACAAGGTGGTTTCTGATACGGATGGTCGCTATTACAATGTCCGCTGCGTTCAGGACTAATTAAAGCTTTTGCCTGAAATTTTTTAGAAAGCCCCGAAAGTTTGAACTTTCGGGGCTTTTGCGTACAAATATTTTGATTGTTTACCTGCGTCTGCGCCTGCTTTCGAATTGCGGGGCAGATGATTCTTCTTGGCGATTTTCTGTGCGGTTATTCCTGAAATTGCCTTTTGCCTGCTTGCGGTCCATGTAGTCTCGACCGGAAGGCCTTCGACGATCTTCAAAGCGTCTGTCATCACGGCGCTTGTCATTGTAGCGTCGGTTTTCAGGATTCATGCGATTTTTTTGTTCTGGAACAGTTTCTTCGTTCTGCTCCATGCGGTTTGCGATGCGTTCCTGATGGTTTGCTGTATTTCGAACCTTGAGCCCGCTGCGCGCACGAGGGTCGTAATTCTTGTTGGAGTCTTCACTTGGGCGGTATTCGCGTTCGCCTTCGATCGGCTTTCTAGAAAGCAGAAGCCTTGCGATTTTCCCCATCTTTAGGCGTTCCAGCGTATCTTGGATCCAAAGACGGTTTTCATTCATGTACCAGAAGAAGAAGCGTTGTTGCGATTTCTTTTGTTCCGGCTTTTTGGCAACGTAGATCGGTTTTGAATCGGGGCCAAGTTCCGCGTAGTACATTTCTGTTGCCATTGTGAGCGGCGTTGGCGTAAAGTCCTGGACCTGCTCCAGCTTAAAGCCTAGCTGCTTTGTTTCGAGCGCAAGTTCTGCCATGTCGGCTTCGGTGCAGCCCGGGTGACTGCTGATGAAGTACGGAATAATTTGCTGCTTTTTGCCGATGCGTGCACATTCTCGGTCGAAGATTTCCTTGAACTTGTAGAACAGTGAAAAGCTCGGCTTGCGCATCAATTTGAGAACGACATCTGATGTATGTTCCGGGGCAACTTTCAAGCGTCCGCTTACATGGTGTGCAATGAGTTCACGCGTGTATTCTTCGTGTTCCTTCTTGATTTCTTCTGTCGGGTTGTGCAGAAGAATATCGTAGCGAATGCCGCTGCCGATGAATACGTGCTTGACCTTCGGGTGATTGCGTACTTCGCGGTAAAGTTCTGTGAGTTCCTTTAAAGATGTATCTAGGTTATCGCAAACGGTCGGCTGCAAGCAAGTCGGGCGAGCGCACTTTGCACAGCGAGTTTTATCTTTGCCGCCCATCTTGTACATGTTGGCGCTTGGGCCTCCAAGGTCCGTGATGGTTCCTGCAAAGCCTGGCATGTTCGTGACAATTTCAACTTCACGCAAAATGCTTTCGCGACTTCTGTTTGCAATGAACTTGCCCTGGTGTGCGTTGATAGCGCAGAAACTGCAACCGCCAAAACAGCCACGATGCGTGTTGATGCTGAACTTGATCATTTCAAATGCAGGAACCGGGCCACGTTTTTTGTAGCGTGGGTGAGGTTCGCGCATATATGGGTATTCAAAGCTCTCGTCGAGTTCGCCGTATTCCATCGGTGGGTACGGCGGATTTACAACGATTGTCTGTTCGCCGCAATCCTGGAGAACGCGGTGCTGGAACATCTTGTTCGTTTCAAGTTCAAACTTTTTGAAGCTGTTAAAGTAGGTTGTCTTGTCGGCAACGCAATCTTCATGCGATGCAAGTACCAGGTCTTCCCATGCCTTGTTCTTTGGAACCTTTCCCTTTGGCGCAAGGTATGCGGTCTGTGGCACGGAATTCAAGTTCGAAAACGGAACGCCTTTCTTTAATAGTCGTATAATTTCCTTGAGAGGCTTTTCGCCCATGCCGTACACGAGCAAGTCGGCCTGCGTGTCTGCAAGAATGCCCGGCTTTAATTTGTCGGACCAGTAATCGTAATGAGTGATTCTGCGAAGACTCGATTCCAGGCCCCCAATGAGCACGGGAACGTCCGGGTACAAAAGCTTTAATGCCTGGCAATAGACGTATGTGGCGTAGTCTGGGCGAAAACCCGCCTTGCCGCCAGCAGTAAATGCATCGTTGCTACGCAAGCGCTTGTTTGCCGTGTAGTGGTTTACCATGCTGTCCATGCCGCTAGAAATTGCAAAGAACATGCGTGGACGACCGAGCTTTTTAAAGTCTCGCAAATCGTCTAGCCAGTTAGGCTGCGGGAGCACTGCGACGCGCAAACCCTCGTGTTCAAAAAGGCGAGAGACAACGGCGTGTCCAAAACTCGGATGGTCTACGTAGGCGTCAGCACTGATGACGATGATATCTACTTCGTCCCAGCCGCGTTCTTCAAGATCTTCTTTGCAAATAGGTAAAAAAGGCATGTCAGCAAATTTAGAATTTTGATAATAAGTTTTTTTGAAAATCTGGTGGTTCATTTATGTGCGTTTGGCAAAAATTGGGCACTTTTATTAGCTTTTTGTTGTTTAAGCACTATGTTTTTGGAGAATCTTTAAAGTTCCTACATTTTTTTTGTTACTTTCTTTTTGAAAAGTCACAATGTTGGTAGATGGTTCATGAAAAGAGGTTTTACGCTTGTTGAAATAATGGTGGTCGTCGTGATCATTGGTATTTTGGCTGCTGTTGCAGTTCCGAAACTTTTTGGAACGGTCGTAAAGGCAAAAGCGAGCGAAATACCTGTGGCTGCCGGTGGCTATGAAAAGTTGCAAGAAGCTTATGTGGGCATGAAACCTGGACCAGGCAGCTGGCGAGAAATCGGTTATATTGCGCCTGGCAACGGCATGACTACCAACTTTAGGTATGGGCTTGGCTGTGTTAATGAAACTGTGTCTATGGATAATTTGCAAGCTAATACCATTGGCTGGGTGGCTACAAGCCGTGTTGCGCTTGACGGTTGTACGTTAGGCAGTGTATGGGCCGTGACTCTGACTGCAAAGGGTTCTAGCGGCTTGAATTATGGCCATTTGACATCTTCTACGGAGTGTGTTGCGCTTACGCATAACTGGACTGCGACAAATGTGAATGCTGATGGTTGCGATGCAGCCCCGCCTGTAGAAAACAATAGTGCGGATGCTCCGTCAGAAAGTGGTGACCAGTCTGTTGCAGGAAGTGGTAATGCCCCTGCTGGTGGCAATGGTGGCACGAAGAATTGTGGTGAAAAAGGAAATTGCAATCATGACAAGTTTGAAAATGGCCATGATAATAGTGGTAAGGATAGGTCATAGTATTTCTTAAAAAAATGCCGCGCGGATGCGCGGCGTTTTGCTTGTGAAAAGAACAGTTTTGCGTTAGTGATGGAAGCCCGTATGGGTTCGGACTCGCTAGAGGCTGAACGGAAATTTTAAAAGTCCACTGAGCAATGTCGAAGTGGGCTTTTGAAATTATAACGCGACAGCACGGCCGGCGAACTTGATTTTACGCACGGCCTAGCCGGCAACGCCCTTAGATAGAGGCAGAAACTCATAATCGCGCTGAACGCACCTAACTTTTCACTAGCCCCCAAATCCTAGATCCTAAATCGTCTTGCTGAACACGCCTTCGGTCTTTTTGTTTTGTACAAGCGGATCGAGCTTTGCTGCAAGGTAGCGAATTACTAGCCTTCCAAGCTCTGTGGCGATGACTTCATTGTCGGAAACCTTTGTGAGGAGCCCTTCACTTTCGAGAGCTGTTAAACGGTCCCAGCCATCTGCGAGTACAGCGCGTTCTTCTGCAGTCACGCACAGACGGTTGTTACACATTAGGCGTTCAATGGTATTTCTTAAAATGCGTTCGTTTGCTGAAAGTTCATGGCAGCGAATCTCTGTCATTTCATTAGCTTCGATTCGCTTGATGTATTCGGAGACTGCGTGTACGTTTTGCAAGTATGCGTTGTCGAATTGCGAAATGCCGCTAGAACCGAATGCGTAAACCTGGCCTGTGGTTTCGCGTGTGCAATAGCCCTGGAAGTTGCGGTGAAGCGCTCCATTCTGGGTTGCGATTGCAAGACTGTCGGTCGGCTTTACGAAATGGTCCATGCCTACTTCAACATAGCCTGCAGTCTTGAACATTTCACGAGCCTTTAAAAAGAATTCCATCTTGGTATGGGCATCTGGCAAATGGTATTCTTCGAGCTTCTTTTGCTCTGGGCGCATCCAAGGCACGTGTGCATAGCTAAAGAGTGCAACTCTGTCAGGAGAAGCTTCGATGGCTCGCTCGATGCTTGCAAAAAATGACTTTGCCGTTTGGCCAGGCAAGCCATATACAAGGTCAAGGTTCAAGCCGTGGAATCCAAGTTCGCGAGAAAGTTCAAGCAAGTCCTTGACCGGCATGAGCGAAGGGTCTCGCCCAATGATCTTGAGCGTTTCTGGATTAAAATCCTGAATGCCGTAACTTGCACGGTTAAAGCCAAAGCTCGCAAGCGTGCGGAGCATTTCTTCGGTGAGTGTTGCCGGGTTGATTTCAATTGCAAGTTCAGCGTGATCAGCAAATTCAAAACGGTCACGTAACTTTTGCAAAAGCTTTTCAAGTTCAACGAGAGGAACACTTGTTGGTGTGCCACCTCCAAAGTGAACCTGTGTTACCTTGCGATCGTTGCTTATCCATGCAAGCTTCTGGTCCATTTCTTTGTGGACTGCTGCAAAGTATTGATTCCTAAAATTTTCGTCGTGCAATGTTTCTGAAGTGCAACCGCAAAACAGGCAGCGCTTAACGCAAAAAGGCACGTGAAAGTAAAAACTCAGATTCTGTGGATTTAAACTATTTGAATCCTTCCAAATACGCTCTGTTTCATTTGCTGATACTGCCGGCTTAAAAAGGTTTGCTGGTGGGTAACTGGTGTAGCGCGGAGCGTTCGTGTTGTAGCGTAAAAGAGTTTCGATCATGGCTAAAATATAGCTATAGTAAAATTGAGAGGAATTTAGAATACTGAAGATGGATTGCTGGATTTGGCGCTCTCTTGCCTAGTATTTTTTTGTACATTTCACATTATGGTGAAGTACATAAAATTTTTGTTTGCCCTGCTAGTTTTTTGCAGTTCTTTTTCGTTTGCACTTGACACTCTAGAAGTCTATGCGTTCCTTGTAGAATTCAAGGAAGAAAAGACGGATAACTCGCTAACGACTGGCCGGGGCCTTTTCAACACTTGTGAAGAAAAGAAAGGCGACTATAGCCTTGACCCTTGTAAAAATCGCGGAACCCATGAATACTGGGACCGCCATTTTGAATTTGCAAAGTCTTACTACGAAGCTGCAAGTAATGGCAAGCAGACAATTTCTTGGCGTATATTCCCGGAAAACGGTGAAACTGCCTATAAGCTTGACACGACGATCATTGCCTACAATAGGACGGCAAAGCGTAAAGACGAAAAGGTCGCTGAATATGACGAGGCCCGCAGCCGCGATTACATGCGCTTTATTTATGACGCAGTAGAAAAGGCGAATTCTACATCGGACTCTCCGTTCAAGATTCCGCTTTCAAAGAACCCGAATACAAAGCGAGCCTACATGATTATCCATGCAGGTGCAAGCCGTCTTGTAGATGGTGGCTCGCTCGGTACGCATGGGGCAAATACCCCGGGCGACTTTATTGATGTGTATGTCAATCCAGATTACTGGGTTTACTTGCCAAAGAAGCTGATTAACGAAGACACTACAAAGGTGGATTCGCTTACTGCAATGCCTTTGAAAAATGCCGCTATCGATTCTCTCAAGGAAATCATGGTGGTTAGTGAGACTGCTAGCCAGGACGGCTTGAACTGGGGCGTGAATGGCATTATCGTAAACCAGATCGGTCGCGCACTTGGCATGCCGAATACTTACGACGTGGTCAAGGGCATTTCTCGACTTGGCTATTTTGATATGATGGACTTCGCTGGCTATAATGCCGGTAACGGATTTTTCCCGGTGCTCCCTTCTGCATGGCTCCGTGCCTATATGGGTTGGGCTAATGTAAAAACAGTTACCCCGAAAGCTGGGCAAAAGGTTTCTGTAGAGGTCGCTGCCGCGGGCAGTGGCATGGCTAACGAAATCATCAAGGTTCCGCTTAGCGCTAACGAATACTTGCTCATTGAAAACCGCGAGCGCACATTGAACGAGAATGGTGAAGTCGATGTTGTCGTAATGGGTAATGCCGGTGACTCGGTTGTGTACACGATTCCTGTCGATAGCCTTTCTACAATCTTTGAAGATTCTGTTCGCGTGAATGGTAAAATGAAGAAGAACCCGAAAAAGGCAAGTGGCATTGTTCTTTCTGCAAGTTCCTTTGACGTGGCTCTCCCGGCAAGCGGCATCGTGGTCTGGAAGATTAATGAATGGTATTTGAAGGAAACCTTGCAGTTTGGCATCTCGAATTTTTGGGGTGGCGATACCTTGCGCGATCACCAGTATGGCATTGGCCTTGTAGAAGCAGATGGCGTTGTTACTATTGGCAAGACTTTCAAGAATGCACTTGGCCAGGATGCGTTTGACTATGGTTCCGGTGCAGACCTGTTGCCGCATCTTCGCGTTGCAAAGGAAAAGAAATTTGATACGGTGTTTACTGTAAAGCCAAATGGCTACGGCAATACTGCAACTCTTCAGGGTGGCTATACTGGAATCAAGGTTAGTGCAGCGATTGCTAAGGATGCACGAATTGAAAAAACATCGAATGCCTTTATGGGCGATAGTGTCGTGAACTTTGCAGCTCCTTCAATCAAGGTTACTGTTGAGTTTGACGACATGTCTTTGGCTGAGGGCGAGTTCCCGAAGGATGTTGGCTTGAACTCGGCTCCGCGCGCAGCAGTGCTTTTGGATTACCCTTCTGGCACGACCCGTGAAGGCGAAAAACTGCTTGTGTTCGGTTCCGAAGACGGTGTTTTGCAAGCTGTGTCTGCATTCGGCGAGCCGCTTACAGAATCTGACACTTCGGTAACGCGCAAGGTTGTTGCAAACAAGGATTCCTCGGTAGATGTTCCTTTGTACATTCTTGGCAAGCGTAATTATGGCAAGCTTATCGGCATGGCTTCTAGCGGTAATGCCGTTTATTCTCTGCATGAAACGGGCCTTGTAACCACGACGCTGAGCGCGTCCCTGGACCAGGTAACAGAAAGTTCAAGCAAGGTCGATTTCAAGAAGGCTGTCGCTGGCCCAGTTATTGCTGAAGGCTCTGTTTGGGCTGTTGCTGACGGCGCTATTCGTGGTTATAGCCTAGATGGTTCTTCGCACAGTGCTCTTAGCTTGCCAAGCAACTTTACTCCACAGAATTTTGCCGTGTGCGGTACAGAAGAAAAGTCTATAGTTGCTGTTGGTGAAAATGCAAAGCTTCTTAAATTGTCGTTTAAAAAGAAGAACCTGATGGTAAAGAACTTGCCGGTTTCTACAAAGGGGCTTGAACCTGTAAAAGGCCAGGTGCTTAATGTGGTTTGCTCCGACTTTGACCGTGACGGAGTTGACGAGGCGTTTGTGCTTGGTAGCCGTGGCTATGGCGTATTCGTCAAGCTTGGCGATACCTTGACTACGATTGATGTGCCACGTCAGTATAGTTTGAATGATGAACGTTCCAAGCCGATTATTGCTGATGTGAATGATGATGGCTTGCCGGAAGCAATCTTTGTTGGCGATAACAAGGTGTATGCTGTGGATTCCAAGGGAATCGCGGTGGCTGGATTCCCGATTACGATTTCTAGGGGCGCTGCAGAAAATGAATTCCAGTCGGAACCTTTGGCCGTTGACGTGACTGGCGATGGTGTTGCTGAAATTCTTGTCCCAGCAAATGGCGGCCTGCTTTATGCCTATACAGGAAAGGGCAAGCCTGTCGGTGGCTACTTCCCTATGCAGGCAGGAACCTTTGAATATGGCGATACTGCAAAGCCGATGTCTGTGTTTGTTGAAAACGCTATTGATTCTTTGAAGGGCATGCAGCTTTATGCTTTCCACCGTAATCATGTTGCAGCGTTCCGTTTGCCGGGTTCCTCGGCATCGCTTAAAACAAACTGGTCTTTGCCGGGTAATGGCAACGAACGCACGGGCTATTTTGATGCTTCGCTCTTGAAGGATGCTAAAGTAAATGCAGGCAAGGATGAAATTACGGAGTTCTACATGTACCCGAACCCGGTTCGCGGCGGCATTGCAAAGTCTCGCTTTAACATTGGAAACGATGCAAAGTATGCAGAACTTGAAGTGTTCAGTGTAACTGGCCTTCGCCTTATGCACTTGAAACTTGAAAACCCGAAGCAGGGCGTGAACCAGTGGGATAACATCGACCTTTCGAACCTCGGCTTTAACGTGTACAGCGTTCGCTTGCAAGTCAAGTTTGAAAGCGGAAAGACAAAGCAGAAGTTCTATAGGATTGGCGTTATTCAGTAGAGCTTGAAGCGTATGAAGGAGCGTTACACATGAAAAAGACACTGCTTTTTTTAATGCTTTCTTTAGTGCTTGCCGCCTGCGATAATACCGCGGGCGCTCCTGACGCAGATGATGAAGAAGGCTTTGCAAAGTCAAGCTCCAGTTCTGCAAATAAAAAGAGTTCTTCTAGCAATGCAGATGAAAGTTCCTCTAGTATCGATTCCTTAAGTTCTTCGAGCGTTTCCGATTCTATTGACCTGCCGTTGGTACGCATTCCTGCTCAGACCTTTATGCGCGTAAATACGGAAGTTTCTGTGTCTACTTTTGAAATGCTTTCTACTGAAGTTACGCAAGGCATGTATGCAGAATTCGCAAAATTGCCGGAACAAAAAGTTTATGGAAATGACTTGCCTGTTGCAAATGTGACCTGGTACGAGGCGGCGCTTTTTTGCAATGCACTTTCTAAGAAGTATGGGCTTGACACGGCCTATGCATATTCCTCTATCGGCGTAAAAAATGTGCTGATGGACTTGAATGAGAATATGACTGTAAAGGCAATCCGTTTGCCGACAGAAGCGGAATGGGAAGCCGCAGCGCGCGCCGGAACGACGTCAAAATATTACTGGGGAACAAAGGAAGCCATGGGCTTTGCAAACTACAAGGCCTCCGGGCATTCTGCTGTGATTTCTGTTGGCTCGCTCGCTCCAAATGCATACGGCCTTTATGACATGTCGGGTAATGTTGCAGAGTGGGTGAATGACTGGTATTCAGCGTACCCTGATGAAAAAAAATTAAGCGATCCTGTGGGCCCGAAAAGTACGGATGCAAAGACGAAGGCTCATCGTGGCGGTTCGTATGCAAGTGCAACGCTAGAGCTTGCTAGTGGCGAGCGAGAGTATGCCGACCCTGCGGTGGCTTCTTTCTTTAGAGGCTTTAGAATCGTGAAAAAATAGCGTTTTATCGCCTTGTTTTGCAAACTGGTTACTTGCTTTAAACTTTTTTCTACATTGGAAAATATGAAAATTTCAAAATTTATTGTTTGTACTTTTTTTGCTATGATGTTTGTTGCTTGCTCGCAGGAAGAAGAAAAACTTCCGGAACTTGCGCATATTGAAGCTCCAAAGGAAATCTCGGGAACGTATGTAGGCAGAATCCCGACAGAATCTGCAAAGGCTCACCAGATTCGTGCAGTTCTTGATTCGCTTGGCGGTGCAGTGGTTACCCATAGCGTGTTACGTGATTCTCTTGAAACTTATAACGACACTTTGAAGTATGCTCTGAATGGTGAAGTGCTGACTTTTAGCTTTAAGGATAAAACCTGGAACTTCAAGAAGAACGGAGATTTTGGCTATGTGTTCTTGAATCCGCAGGGTGAACCTTATGTAGATGCCGCCGGCAGTAATTTTGCGCTTTTGAGAATTTTGCAGAAGGTGGAGGTTAAGTAATGAAAGTTAAAACCTTGATCGTTGATGACGAACCTCTTGCAAGAATGCGAATGAACTCGATGCTTGCCGAGTTCGGCGATACCATCGAAGTTATTGGCGAAGCCGGCTCTGCAACCCAGGCGATCGAAAAAATCAAGGAACTGCACCCTGATTTACTTTTCCTTGATATTCAAATGCCCGACATGGATGCCTTTGAAATGCTTGCCGCTGTGCAAGATGAAGATTTTGCAATTGTGTTCACGACCGCTTACGATGAATATGCACTCCGTTCATTTGAATTTGACGTAATCGATTATTTGCTCAAGCCGATTGAAGACGAACGCCTTGTAAAGACAATTGAAAAAATTCGCAACTATTTCCCGTCGGAGGCCGAATCGCAACTGCCCGCAGATTTTTCTTGGGAAAAACTTGCAAACATGGTCTCGCAGGGTGGCAAGCAGTACTTGCAGCGCATTCAAGTCAAGATTGGCGATCGCATTTTGCTTGTGAACCTTGATGAAGTGATTCGTTTTAAGAGCGAAGACAAGTATACTGTTGTCTATACGACAAGTGCTCAGTATGTGATTGATACTCCGCTTGTGGAACTTGAAGAGCGTCTTGACCCGCAGCAGTTTGTGCGTGTGCACAGGGCGCATCTTGTAGCCATTGATTACATTGCAGAAATTCAAAAGGCTGATGCTGGGCGCATTTGCGTTGTGCTACGCGATAGGGCTCGTACTGTAATTACTGTAAGCCGCAACTTTGTAAAGAGTGTGCGTAGCTTGTAGGGTAGAAACGAGAGGACAGAGGACGGGCATCAGGTCGCACCTTCGGTGCTTGAGGAGTGAGGTCACTCGCTACGCTCACTTTGGGGGGAAGTAAGATGCAAGAGCCAGACGCAAGATGCAAGAAATAGTATTCTTTCGTGTCTTTGCGAGCGAAGCGCGGCAATCCAGGAATCGTGATGAGGAACGCACTTTCGGTGCTTGAGGTATGAGGTCGTCGCTTGCGCGCCTAGAGGAAATGTTGTAGTCAGTCGGCTGT
>DCGZ01000022.1:21481-22587 GCA_002314675.1 Fibrobacter sp. UBA1765
TCTAGATGCGAAGCATCGACCTCAAAGCGAAGCGACCCCATACCCTAACACTGGGAATTTGCATTCACTAATCACTAGCCCCTAGATCCTAAAACATTGAAAATTAACAATTCTCTTTCGTCTACCAGCGAAGCGGTCTTTCGTCTATTTAATTCTTTCTAGAATCACGAGAGCGCGTTGTTGCGTGCTGTTTGGAATCTTGTAATAGTGTGCTGCTTCAAGCTTGTAGCCATAGCGTTCCGGCACGAGAGTCGCGAGTTCATCACGAACTGCAGGGCCCTTCATAAAGTAAGCCTTTCCACCAACTTTAAGACTGTGTTCCAGGCGGAGCAGAGTCTTTTCTATTAGTTCAAAAGCTCGGCTGATTGCTCCGTCCACAGGAATTGTCATACTGTGACTTGTGACTTTGTGGCCAAAAACATCGATGCCCTGAAGCCCAAGCTTTTCAATGACCATGTTCAAAAAGTTCACGCGGTTCGGGCGCGGTTCGCAAAGGGTCAAGTGAATGTACGGGTTCACGATTTTAAGAGGCATGCCAGGGAATCCGGCGCCGCTGCCGATGTCGATCATGCGGTGCGGCCATTCTTCGACGTATGCGTTGATCAAGGTGCAGTCGGCGTAATGGCGTTCCACCATGGTTTCGAATGCATTCAAACGTGTTAGATCCTGGTCGCCGTTGTTTTCGCGAATGAGCGTGTGGTATTGCCAAAGTTGCTTGAGCGTGTCGTCTTCAAGTTCAACGCCGTGGTAACCAAGCAATTTCTTTAAGCCTTCTACAGAAGGTGTTACGCGCTTGCCGCCGAATGTAGGGAATTCGGTGCGTGTTCTAACATGTTCGTTCTTGTTCCAAGCCATGAATGTAAATATAGAAAAGAGGAGTCGGAAGGCATAAGACGTAAGACGGAAGATGGAAGATGAAAGAAAACAGAGTACAGGCATCAGGTCGCACCTTCGGTGCTTTGAGGTATGAGGTCGTTCGCTACGCTCACTTTGAGGTAATTAAGATGCTAGAGCCAGATGTTAGAAAGAAGACAGAGAACAGAAAACAGAGAACAGAAGACAGTAGGAAGGCGAAAGACGTAAGGCGTAAGAAGGAAGATAGGAAT
>DCGZ01000022.1:22656-49457 GCA_002314675.1 Fibrobacter sp. UBA1765
TCACTTCGCGTTGCTCGTGACGACAGGTTAAAATGCAAGAACCAGATGCAAAAAACAGAGTACAAGCATCAGGTCGCACCTTCGGTGCTTTGAGGTGTGAGGTCGTTCGCTATGCTCACTTTGAGGTAATTAAGAAGCAAGAGCCAGATGCTAGATACAAGAACGCGCCCGAAATGAGCCAAACGAATTGAGTTTGCTCAAATTCACTTGGCGAAGCCATGAAACTGTAACTTCCTATATCATTGTCAATTCATAATTCTGCATTCTTAATTCTTAATTCGGCTTGTAATGACCGAAAATGTTAAATAAAAAATTACGAAATTTTCCGTGCACAAAATTTCAAAAAAAGCGTTTCTATATGAAATAATTTTTGAGAGGCTTTTGTGCGCTTTTTGTATTTGCTTTTTGTGTTGTTTTTGCTTTTGGCCAGTAAATTGTTTGCAGAAATTTCTGTGGAGCAGGTTTACTGGTGGTGGGACGACGGCTTGATTGAATATGGTGAAGCCGATGATTTACTTTTGCTTATTGAAAGTGGCGATGAGGAAGGCGCATGTATTTATGCCGATGCGCTCGGCCTTGAAAAATGTGAACTTGCGAGGCCGCGAAAAAAACAGGTCTCTTCAAAAAAGAAGACTCCGAAAATTGAAAAGAAAAATTGGGGCGGTTCTGTACGCTATCAGGAATCCAGGGATTCTAGCGATGCTCTGCTTTTGCGAAAGCTAGAAACAAAATTGCATTATGAAGCCTTTGCGTTTCGTGGAATTTTTAGTGGCGAAACCCTAGAGAATGCAACTTGGCAACTTGCCTACAGGCGTGATGGGTACGAGGCTTTGCTTGGTGAAATTCGCTATGGCGAAATTGGGATAAATTTCCCGTTGGAAGTGCGCGAAGGAACCTGGCTTGCGTACGATGGTGAATTGCTAAAACTTGGCGGCGCTCTTTTTACGGATAGCGCTGTGGCGGCAAACGTTGGCGTGCATATCGGTGGAATGACGCTGGATGCATGGACTTTTGACGATTCTAAAAATCGGGCGGTTGCCATTGAAAGTTCAAATGAAAACTTTGCAGCGGGTGTTTGGTACGCGCGTGGAATGGAATCTCCTTTATATAGGGCATCTGTTGATTTCAAGTCAGAAGGTAAATTCAAGATTTTGTGGAATGGCCTATTTTATGCGCTTGAAGATTCCATTTTGCCATACCCTTTGAAGTTGCCAGCGTCTGTTCGAAAGTCGCGCTTTTGGGCAAGTCAAACGCAAAAGTTTTTGTATAGCGATTATGGCGTTGCCCTTGTGGAGCGATTGCAGATACCTTTAGATACTGGCAGGGCGTTGCCCTATGTGTCGGCAACTATTCAAAAGTCGAAAGGCTTATTTAGAATGCTTGCTGGCGTCGCATGCCGTGATGCAGGCGAAGGTTGCGGGCGACCGCAGTTTCGTGCGGAACCTGGCTTTGCGTATGGAGGGGCGTTGTTCTATTCGAAGCTTCGTTTGCAAGGGGAGTCCTTTAATGACTTGGAACATTCGCCGCGCGTTGCTGTAGGAGTAAAGTACACGCTGAAACAGGACTTTGGAGATTTCCAAAAAGGCTCTACGTTTTTTAGGAGTGAATTTGTTGTGCCCGAGCGAGGTGCAACTGAAAGATCTCCGTACAAGTTCAATGAAGACGCTGGTATCAGTTTGAAAAATATTTCTGCATCGATTCGGCTTGTGTTTATAAAGCGGCCTGAAGAAAGTTTTAAGGCGGAACGTGCCGGAATTACTGCAGAAATGAAGTTTTAAAAAAAAAAAGTAATCAAAAATTCGCAAAAGTAATCATTTTGTTAAAAAAAGAGTTATATTATGTATAATGTGGTAATGTCGAAATCAGCTGTGAAGTCTGTGCGAAATATGCCAAAACAGCAGCAGAGAAAACTTCATAAGTTAATAAAGGATATAAGGGATGGTGGCCCTGTTAGACTAAATTGGCCTAATTATGGAGTGCTTAAAGGGCTGGATATTTATCATTGTCACTTGTCACACAAGTGGGTGGCATGCTGGGTTGAAACAGAAAAAGGAATTACAGTGGAGGTTACTTATGTTGGCAGTCGTGGAAGTGCCCCGTACGCGAAACACTAAGGAAGTAAGTTTTAAGGTAGAAGGCTACGCCATACCCGATTGGTTTGTATCCTTGATAAAAAATGCGTTCCCCTCCGCTGTTATCAAGGGGGACGTTCCGCGTGATGATTCTTGGGAAGAAGGCGATGATGAACTCGTAAACGTCTTTGAAACAGATTGGTATAAGGAAATGGAAGCGGAAAGTACTCCAGGCAAGTCCTTGAAAATCATGCGCAATGCCGCCCGCTTGACTCAGGATCAGCTTTCTAAAAAGACGGGCATCCCGAAGCAGAATATTTCTGCAATGGAACGCGATATGCGTCCGATTAGCTTGCGCTCTGCACAGAAGTTTGCCAAGGCCATTGGAACTTCCTATACTATGTTCTATAAGGATAAAAAATGAAACGCATTGGTATTACAGGTTCTATTGGCGCTGGCAAAAGTACGGTGGGTGAGTGGCTTCGCGAGCAGGGCTTTGCCGTTCTAGATTGCGATGCCGAAGTGCACAGGCTTTATGCAAGTAACGAAAGTTTGCGCGGCGAACTTGCTAAAAAATTTGGCAAGTCCGTGCTTACTGCAGATGGCGTTTCGCGAGAGTACCTTGCAGACATTATCTTTAAGGATTCCGAAAAACGCAGTTTGCTGGAATCGATTGTTTACCCGTACCTAGAAAAGTCGATTGAAAACTTTTTTGCCACTTCAGCTTCGGCAAACGACAGTAGGGCTTTTATCGAGGCCGCGCTCCTTTTCAAGGTTCCGGACACGCTTGCAAAGCTTGAAGAAGTGTGGAATGTTGATGCTTCTGAAGATGTTCGCCTGGAACGGCTGGTAAAACGCGGCTTGAACCGTGAAGATGCTAAGCGCCGTATAGAACTGCAAAAACAGAATCCTGCCTTGAAGCATTCGCGCATTGTGAATATCGACAATTCGCGGACGGAAGCGGAATTGCAGGAAACTTTGAGAACGTTTCTATAATTACCCTAAATGTTATTTATATATTCCCGAAAGCCTCTTTTCCTGTGAAAAGTGGCTTTTTTGTTGCAAAAATGCCGTTTTATGAGAAAAATAATCCGATTTGGAATAATCCTTGTTGACTTTTTTTTACAAATAGAACTTATATTCCCATGTTGACAAGATGCTTTGTTAAATATAAATTTGAGAAAAAATTTGAGAACAATAAAGTGTTTCAAAGGGATTGGGTAAATATGAAAAAGACAATGCTTTCTAAAGTGGCATTCTTCGGTCTCGCTCTTGCATCTGCAGCATCTGCAGCGGTAACGGTTAATACGGCTGAAGGCTGGTTGGAATCTGCCTTTATTGAATGGGCTCCGGTAAGTGGCGCCAAGAGCTATACTGTTTATGCAGACGGTAAGGCTATTGACAAGCAGTTGATTCGCAGTTATGGTAGCTATATGCGTGCCGATGTTGTTGGCCTTAAGGCAGGTTCACATACCTTGAAGGTTGAATCTGATAATGGTCAAGCTTCTGATACCAAGACTGTTACTGTTAAGGCTCATGATCGTGCTGGCTTTGCCTTTGTAGATACAAAGAACCATGTTCCTGGTGCCTACAATATGGATGGTACCTTAAAGAATGGCGCAGTAGTTCTTTATATTTCTGAAAATACCAAGAACACTGTTACTATGGACGTGGTAACAAGCAGCAAGGGCACGTCTACAACTTGCAAGAGCTTCCAGGGTATTCTTAACTGCATGAAGAAGGGCTACGAAACACGCCCGGTAGACTTCCGTTTTATTGGTAACGTTACAGATTCCGATTCCCTTGTGCAAGGCGATATGCTCATTGACCTTGGTTCTTCTGAAAAGTCTTTTGTGACTGTTGAAGGTATTGGTACAGATGCTGTTGCAAATGGCTGGGGTATTCGCATTAAGAATGCCCAGAACATTGAGGTTCGTAACATGGGTATTATGAACGTGAACAGTGGTGAAGGCGATAACATTGGCCTTCAGCAGAATGACCAGTATGTTTGGGTTCATAACAACGACTTTTTCTATGGCGATGCCGGTTCTGATAAGGACCAGGTAAAGGGCGATGGCGCTCTTGACTGCAAGCTTTCTACTTACATTACTTTTAGCTACAACCATTTCTGGGATAACGGTAAGTCTAACTTGCTGGGCCTTAAGGGCGAATCTACAGATGGTTACTTTATTACCTATCATCATAACTGGTATGACCATTCCGATAGCCGTCACCCGCGTATCCGTTTTTATAGCGCACACGTTTATAACAACTACTACGATGGTAACGCCAAGTATGGTATCGGTTCTACTTTAGGTTCTTCTGTTTTTGCTGAAGCAAACTACTTCCGTAACTGCAAATACCCGATGCTCACTTCTATGCAGGGCAGCGATGTTTACGCTGGTACAACTAAGCGCGATCCGGCAAATTACGGTACGTTCAGCAAGGAAGCTGGTGGCTCAATCAAGGCTTTCAACAACTACATTGAAGGCGGTACCTTTATTCCTTATGGCGCAAGCAAGTACATTCTGAAAGGTGTTGAAACTGCAATTGGCGCAATTGATTCCAAGAAGGATTTCGACGCTTACGTTGTAACAAGCCGTGATCAAAAAATGCCTGCAGAAGTTACTTCTTATGATGGCGCAAACGTACATAACAATTTTGATTTGAATTTGCCTTATTCTTATAATGTTGATGAACCTGCTGCAGCAAAAACAAATGTTATGACTTATGCAGGCCGCGTTAAGGGTGGTGATTTTAAGTGGACGTTCAATAACGCTGTCGATGATGAAAAGTATGCTGTTGATGAAAAGTTGAAGGCTTCTCTCGTTGCCTATACAGGTTCCTTGAAGAGTATTCAGGGTGATGGCGATATTAAGCCGGTTATTCCTTCTAGCAGCTCTGTTGCAAGTTCTTCCAGTGTTTCCTCCAGTTCTTCTAAACCAGTAAGTTCTTCCAGTGTTTCTTCTAGTTCTTCTAAGCCTGTTTCTTCCAGCAGTGTAAGCAGCTCTAGCTCTAAGCCGGCAAGTTCTTCTAGTGTTGCTTCTAGCTCTAGCCGTGGTGAAAACGAAGATGTTGTTGACGAAGGCGAAACAACAATTGCAATTTCTGAAAGCATCGTTCACAACTTTACCGAAGATGCAGCAAGCAGTGACTACTTTGAATTTGTCGGTAGCCTTTCTGATTCCAAGGGCTCTGTTATTTACAAAAACGAAGAACTTACTCGTTGCCTTAAGATGGAATCCGCAACACAGATTTCCTTTACTCTTGCAAAGTCTGCAAAGGTAACGCTTGTGTTCAATAGCGATTTCGTGAAGGGAGTAAAGATTGATGGCGCAAAGGTTACCGCAGCAAGTGGCATTGTAGAAGTTGACCTTGCCGCTGGTGCTCATACCATTACAAAGGGCGATGTTGCAAATCTTTATTTGATTGCAGTTGAAATTTCTGGTAAAACTCCAGAAAGTTCCAGCTCTGCGAAGGATCCTGAATCTTCTAGCTCCAGTGAAACTCCGGCAAGTTCCAGCAGCGAAAAGAACCCTGAATCCTCCAGCTCTAAGGACGATGAAAACGCAATCTTTGCTCAGGGCTTTGCTCCGAATGCACTTCTTCTTGATGCTGGGCGCTTGACGGTGAATGTCGAAGGCTTGCAGCGCGTGGTTATTATGGGCATGACTGGCAAGGTTGTGTATGCCGGTAGCGCAAACTCCGTGAACATGAATGCATTCCCGAAGGGTATGTACATTGTGCAAGTCAAGGCCAGTGCCGGAATGCTCCAAAAGCGAATCTTGAACAAGTAATCATATTCCTCAAAACAAGGGACGCTTCGCTTGCGGGGCGCCCTTTGGCGTGAGGAAACGGAATACAGGAGTCAGTGACAGGAATCAGAAATTGTAACTTGCCCATGTCATGGCGAGCAAGGCGTGGCCATCCAGAAACATTGAAATTTTGATATTCTAGATTGGATTGCCACGGACCTAAAGGTCCTCGCAATGACATTTCATTATTAATTGACTAGCACCTACACCCTGCACCCTACACCCTGCATCCTAAAACACTGAAAACTAACATCATCTTGCATCTTGCTCTTGTGTCTTGCATCTAAATTATGAAATACGGAATTAACATATATCAGTTCACCCACTTTCGAAAGTACTTGGAAGAATACCAGGCTGCGCGCATGCTTGAAGAACCTTCCTTTACTCGCGTTGAAGTGTGCAACCTGCTTGGGCTCCCGAAGACTCGCAGCTATTTTGCCGATGTGCTCCGTGGCAAAAAGGTTTCGAAGCGCATGGCCGAAAAGTTCGAACAGATTTTGGAACTTGATGATGCTGAATGCAAGTATTTCGAGGCGATGGTTGCTTTTGACCAGGCAAAGACCCTGGCAGAGCGTTCCGAGGCGTTTGATGCCTTGATGAAAATTCACCCGAATCCGCAAATGGTTTTGGATACGGATGCGTATTCCTATTACAAGCATTGGTACAACAGCGCCATGTTTGCGCTCCTCGACGTGATGGACGTTGCCGATGACTTGAGTGCGGTTCAAAAACGCCTTGTGCCGCATGTGGCCCTTGGCAAACTCGAAGAATCCATAAAGCTCCTGGAACGCCTGAACTTGATTCGTAAAAATGAGCAGGGCTTTTGGAAGCCGACGCAGGAATCCATTTCGAGCGGTCCGTACAACAATTCCGAATTGATTCGTGAATACCAGCTGCAGAGTTTTGAACTTTCAAAACAGGCGATTCTTTCGCCATCCAAGAATCCGCACGTGATGTCTACCATGGTCTTTAGCGTTTCTAACGAGGCCTACAAGGAACTTGAAGCGGAACTTCAAAAGTTCAAGGCCGCCGCCCGCCGCATTATTACAAACGACAAGAACAAGGCAAACGCTGTTTACCAAATGAACTTACATTTGTTCTCCAACTTGGAACCGGAGGATGTATGATTAGAAACAAGATCAAGATGCAAGATGCAAGAATTTTAAAAACAATTCTTTTTCTTTCGTCTTTCGTCTTTTGTCTTTCGTCTTTTATTGCCTGCGGCGATTCCAGCGATACTGCTGGCGTGATTTCTGAAACGGAATCCGGTCACCAGATTGCTGGCGTTGTCGTTGATGCAAGTGGAAAGCCTGTCGCGGGTGCCGAACTTGTGCTAGTTACAGGAGACTTTGTTGCTGCGCGTAGGGTGCCTGTTGCGACTGCCGTTTCTGCTGAAGATGGTTCCTTTAAGTTTGACTATTCGTACGGCATGAATGATGTGTTCCATGGCGTAACTGGGCACCGTGTTTTTGCAACAACTGCAGAAGGTCTTTCTGCAATGCAGAATGTGGAATGGGATACGGATTCCGCAAGGCTTGAACTTGCAGAAAGTGCCTTGCTCCAGATTGAACCTTATGTTTACAACCTCAAGAAAAACGACACGCTCTGCATTTATGGCACTCCGTATTGCGAAGCAATGACAGAAGAAAAGTTCAATGCCGATGAATTACTTGAATTCCATTTGCCTGCAATGCACGTTGATACCATTGTACCGATTTTTAATTCGGTTCCGAGCTATGCCGATTTCCCGATGGATGTAGAAGCGGGCGATAGCATTGTCGTGAACTTCTTTAGCAAGGCCGAAGAAACATATACCATGAAAGTCCCGGAAGGAGCTGTGACTGGTTTTACTTTGCCTGGCCTTGCGCTCCCGATGAAAAATAACCCTGGCGATGGTGAATATTGCATTGGCTTTAGCAATGGTGAATCTGGTTGCAATGCTGGTTCTACGTATGCGATTCTCCCGTTCGTAACTTTAGATTCTGTAATGGAATATGGCTATGCCAAAAGGTACAATAACGTTGTAGATGAAAAGAAATTCTCTGTGCCATTTGTTTACGATGAACAACACACGTTCCCGCCAGAAAAAAGCGAAATCTTTATTGCTGACGATAAAGCTTTGGGCAAAAACAATCGCAGACATCGTACCTTGTGGTTCAAGTTTGATGGCGAAGCAATGAGCGACACAGGCCATGTGATGATGTATTATGGCTCCAAACAGGATGCAAGGCTTGAATTACGCCAGTGCACAGAAGATAAGCAGGTGGCTTGCGTTCGCATAACATCTGGCCTTGACGATGCAAGCGTCGATACGACTCTCTATGGAGCTGCAAAGGTCTTTGATGGCGAATGGCATTCCTACACAATTTCTATTTACGAAAAGCACTTGACGATTGTTGTAGACGGCAAGGTTTTACGCAATACTGATATCAAGGTTGCCCCGGAATTTTACGAAGGTGGTTTCTTGCTTTTGGATACGACCGGCAACTTGAAAGTCAAGGCGATGATGGTCGGCGATTTTGATGAAGATATCTTACTTGACGATCCTGATAAAAAGTGGGATAAGCTTTTGGCCTGGATCCAGACAGAGCATTATTTGTTTAACGATTACTTCGGGTTTTAAGTAAAAATAAAAGAGGACGTTGGTCCTCTTTTTTGTATGTTTCTTGCTTACTTCGCTGTAGAGAATTTTTTGTTGTTTTTACGGAAGGTTTGCTCTAACTTTTACCTTGTCTTTGCGAACGAAGTGCTTGCAACTCTCGTATAGGCTTGTGTGCTGGCCCCTTGGGGGGACGCTATCTAAGACGTGTTTTACAATGCCTGTATTTCCTCGGGAGTGAGGCCAGAAACTGAAGCAATTTCTTCCAAAGTAAGTTTCCCCTGAACACGCAACGCCTTGGCGAGTTCGCGCTTTTCTTCGTCGCGACCTTTCTTATACCGAATGTTGAGTTCCTGTTCCAGGGTCATGTAAGCCTTCTTCGTGATGGGGTCCTTGCGGTACTGTTCCACGAGATCGTGGATGCGCTTCATCTTTGCAGATCCGTGCTCCTGCGTGGCAAAGTACTGCATGTATTCGCGGATGGAGTTGTCCTTGATTTCGCGATACTTCTTAAAGATATAATAATTTTTGTAACAGAGGTCGCCCATCAGGATGCTCGGATCGCTTTCTTCGCGATTTTGGAATCTATAAACAGGCTTGTCCCTGCCGAAGATGTCGTCCGGGCAGATGAACAGGATGTACTGTTCCCGGAGTTCGTCGTAGCTTACGCCCTTGGCGAGAACATCCAGGTCGCACATTCCCTGGTAGTAGCGGGCGCGCTTGGGCAGTTCGCCGGTATCGACCATCTGCATCTCGATGTCAAAGAAACGACCTGTACCGGGCAATTCCTCCTTCACGAGCACATCGAAGCGGACGCTCTTGTGGAAGGGATCTTCCTGGGTCGTGGCTTCGGCGACCACGGAAATCTTGTCGATGGAAATTTTCAGGATGTCCTGCAGAAAATCCTTGGCGACATCCTCGTTGCTGAAGACCTTGGCGAACATGAAATTGTCGGTAATGTCCAGGTCTTCGTACCTTTTCATTTGATAGCTCATTTTTCCTCCTGTCGCTACAGGCTAAAAAAGCGACGGACTGTTTAACTCATAATACTTAATGCGGCACTCGCCAGAATATGAACGAAAAATAGTTAAATGCTTTTTTGTTCACTATGAATTTAGATATGAAAAGAATTTGTGTCAAGGGAGTTTGAAAAAATTTATTGATTAACAGCTGATAAAAATGATTAAATTTAGAATAGACTAATGAAATGGAGAACCGCTATGAAGGGACTATTTGCTTTGTTGACATCTTTGTCTATGTTAGGGTTAGTGGCGTGTTCTTCGGCGACGTCATCCATGGAAGATGAAGAGGATGCTGTAGAATCTAGCTCTTCCATTGAAGCTTCGGGTTCTAAATCAGAAGCAAAAGATTCCAGTTCTTCAACAAAGGAAATATCGTCTTCAAGTGATAAGGGTAAATCATCCTCTAGCACAAAAGAAGGTTCATCATCAAGTAAGGGTGACGAATCTTCTTCGTCCAAAACTGATGAGGAAGAGGAAAATTGTGTTGGCGAAGCTGGCAAGGCCTGGGATGGAACTACGGCCAAGACGTTTGCATGCGGTTCTGGAACAAAGTTGAAACCCTATATAATTCAGACTGCAGAGCAGTTAGCCAAGCTGTCATTCATTGTTGGAGCAAAGGACCCAGCATATAACGCAGACACCTATTTCAAACTTGGAGCAGACATTGTTCTCCATGATGAAAAATTGGTTGATGACAAGGGTGCTCTAGTTGCTGATTCCACTAAACTTATTAAGTGGACTCCCATTGGCAATGCTAATGTTGCATTTGCGGCCCATTTTGATGGTGATGGACACACCGTAAGTGGCATGTTCATTAATACAACCAGTACCCATAACGGTTTGTTTGGTAATGTTTCCGGTCTAGTCGAGAACGTTAGTGTGACTAATTCTTGGGTTCAAGGAGGCAAATATACAGCTGGTTTAGTTGGATTTAGCAATGGCGACATCAAGAATGTTTCCAACGAAGCCAGTGTAAATAGTTCTGAGGAGTGTCTTGGAGGCGTTGTTGGAAAGGCAGACCGTCACGCTTATAATGTCAATTCGACGATTATTAAGGCATATAATAAAGGATTTATCACTGGCAAGAAAAATGTTGGGGGAATTGCAGGGTGTGCAACTGACATCACGATGGATATTGCCGAAAACGATGCTCTAATCAGTGGAACTGGTCTTGTTGGCGGTATTTTGGGTGGTACTGGTTCATCGTCAAATAATCATATAAAGCATTTGAAGAATCGTGGTAATGTGTTCGGTACCCATTTTGTTGGTGGTATTATCGGAAATTGCGCCACATCCGTATCATTATTCTCTGCCGGAACATACAGCCAGCGTTGTTCAGAATATCTTATCTGCGGGAAAATAGAGTATGTTGCGAATTATGGTAAAATCAGTGGCAAAGACTATGTTGCTGGCATCTCCGGTGACGTTTGTGTAGCTACAGTGTCTAATGCAGGTAACGCAGGCGATATTGAAGGAAACAATGTGGTTTCTGGCGTTCTCGGTTACTCTGGTTACTCCAATACATCATCCATGTACAATATCGGAAAGGTCTATGGTACAGCAAATATAGGCGGCATCATCGGCTATAATCAAGAAGGCGTAACCCAGGCTGCATATACCGTTGGCGAGGTCGATGGTGATGAAGAAATTGGTGTCATGATTGGCCATAACTACAACACCACCATGGCCGACTATTACTACCTTGCTCAGGGCGAACTGGAACCATTTGGCTCCAATGATGGAGGAGGCTTTGCTACTGTAAAGACTTCTGACGATATGAAGAAGGAATCCTTCGTAGATTTACTTGGTGATGACTTTATTCTTGCTAGTGGAAGTAATAGTGGTTATCCAATTCTAAAATGGGAAATAGAGGAATAAGATTGTTTTAACCAAAAAATAAAAGAGGACGTTGGTCCTCTTTTTTGTAGCCTTAAAAATGTTAAGCCTTGAACGTTGCCGACCATTCTAGGTTCAGCTCTTCGCCTGCGTTCAGAACGATCATTTCCCTGTGATGGTTCAAAACGTCCGGTTCGCTTGTCATCGGCTCGATGGCGATGCTGTCGCGATCTGGCGGAGTGTAAACAACAAGCTGGCGGAATCCCTTGGCGTCGGACTTCTGTGAAATCGTGATGGATTCCTTTTCGCTTGCAAGAACGGTGCTTGCGCTTTCGAAGTTGCCCTTGAGGGCGAAGCAGTCGTTGATGAAAGTGTCGCCGAGTGCGGCCTTGCCTTCGAAGCGTGTTTCTGCAACGCGTTCGCCGGTCGGAATGTCTGTGCTGTCGAGGAGCAGGCGTTCAGATTCCGGAATCGAAAGCGTGAGCGTATCAACCTTTTGACCGAGCATAAAGTACGGGTGCCAACCTTCTGCGTAAGGCATTGCGTTTGGGCCAACGTTCTTTGTGTAGCTCTTTAGGGTAACGCTTTCGCCTGTAAATGTAAATGCGGTTTCTGCACGGAACGGGAACGGGAAACCGGCGTGGTTGCCTGTCCAGTCGTAAGCCACCTTGAGCGTTGCGGAGGCTTCGTCAGATTCAAAAGAAACGAGCGACCACTTTTTGGTATGGGTCAAGCCGTGCAGGGAATGCTTTGCCCAGGTCACGTTGTTGTCTAGTTGGTAGCTGTTGCCGTTCCACTGCCAAACGGCGTTGTTTGTGCGGCCCGGCCATGGGGAAAGGCGTTCGCCTGCGCTTGTGTCGGCCTGCGTTTCGCGGAAGGTCTTTTCGTCGCGGTAGCCAAACAGAAGTTCGCGAGTGCCGTTTACGACTGGAACGCGCCATGCGTTAAGGCCTGCGCCCCAGCCTGTTAAAATTTCAAGTTCAGCGCCGTCTTCACGGGCGATTACAAGGCGCTCGACAGTGCCGAGCGGGCGAGAAATAAGGGAAAACTTTGTCATGTGCGTAAATGTATAAATTATCGGTTTAAATAGAATGAATGGTTTCTAGGCACCACTTCCAAACGGGAACGACTTTAATTCCATCATCCAGAATGGCCTCGGAATCCCAGGTGACGACTAGGCAATCCTTGACTTTTATCTCATCGCGGGCAAGGCGCAAGGCCGACAGTTCGCGATCCGATGTCTCGGATTTTTCCATGTTCCAGGCAACTTGAATTAATTGCCGTGTTTTTGAATTTTGGTCAGTCACCAAAAAGTCAACTTCGCCGCCAGATTTGTTGATATAATACTCGATTTTATTGTTGCCGCGGCGCAGGTGCATAAACACTAGGTTTTCAAGCAGCCAGCCTCGTTCCGCATCGTTCTTTGGAGTCATGGCGCGAATGAGTCCGGTATCGACGATGTAGAACTTGTCTGGGTTCGTGCGGCGAACAGCCAGAGAATCAGTCCTTATGGAAACTGGATAAATCAAGTAGGCATTGACAAAATATTGCAGGTATTCAGAAATGCGTTCGCGATTGTCGGAAGCGCCTATGGCACGGAGTGCACCGGAGATGGCTCGTGTAGAAATTTTGCGGGCGTAGTTGTGGATGATGTAATCCAAAGTATAACGCAACGCCTGAGTGCTTGAAATTTCATGGCGTTCAATTACATCGCGATAAACTACGGCATTCACATATTCCTGAAGCAGTTTGTTGCGGATTCGCAAATCTTCGCCTTGAATATCGGGGAAGCCACCTTCTTCAAGATAACGGGTCATGGCGTTTCGCAGCAAGCCTGCCGTTCTCGGAGAAAATGGCATTTGAGGCACAGTTTTTACCAAGCCATTAAAAGTCAAATATTCCGCAAAAGAAAGCGGGAAAATTTCAACATCGAGAGAACGGCCTCGTAACTGCGTGGCGACTTCTGATGAAAGAAGTTTCGCAGAAGACCCTGTCAGGCAAAGCTGAACACGATTGGAATCCACCAATCGGCGGGCAAATAATTCCCAGCCGTCAACATCCTGGAGTTCATCAAGAAAATACCAGCATTTTTCCTTTGCTGCTTCGGGGTACATAGCTGCATGAATTTCACCAATGAGCTTCAAGTCGTTTGCGGAAACACCTCGCAAGCGTTCATCGTCAAAGTTGATATAAACAATCCGTTCTAATGGAATGCCATTGCTGAGCAATTCCTGTATTCGACGAAACGCCACATAGGTCTTGCCCACACGACGCATGCCGATAATGGAGGTCGCGTTTCGCGCTTTTTCGTAGTATTCTACAACACGGGGGTGAATTTTTTCGGGAAGGCCTTCCTCGTAAAATTCACGCATAATTTCGGCAATTGCATTCTTCATGGTTTGCAATATACATAATTTTTGATCGTGAAGTAAAATTGGCTTAAAAAATATGCCAATTTAAAGGTAAATTGGCTTAAAAAATAGGCCAAATCGGTGAAAATGGGGCGGCTTGCTTTACTTTTTGCATTATTTATTGTTTCCAAAATTAATGTATTTTTACATTTTGTATGTTGACTATTTTAACTTTAAGACCTAAATTATAAATAATGAATAGTGTTTCCAAAAATAGTGTATTTATGTATTTTGACTATCGCGACTTTTTAGGCGCGGTTTTGGAAAATATTCAAAAAATCGACAAAAAGGCCTCTTTAAGGTCTATCCAGGAGTCTATCGGAGTTCAGGGTTCCGGCTTTTTTACACGAATTTTGGCAGGCGATCGCCCCCTTTCTATAGAAAACGCAAAAATCATTGCTAACGCCTGGGGTATGGATGCGGCAGAAACGGAATACTTTTTTGACATGGTCCGTTTCGGAAACGAAAAGAATGTAGACAAGCGCGAAGTACTGCTGAAAAAACTGATTGCAGCAAGAGCAAATAACGCGGAATACGCCCTGCAAGATAGCGCCATGCAATTTTTTTCAAAGTGGTATTACCCGGTTTTGCGTGACTTGCTCCCGCTCTTGCCGGTGAACACTCCTGCAGAAAAAATCGGTCGCATGTTTACGCCGGCTCTTCGTGCCCCGCAGGTAAATAGCGGCATAAACTATTTGTTGAAAAGTGGCTTTGTTTTGGCAAATGAAGATGGAACATATTCAGTAACCGAGCCGATCGTTTCTACGCCGCCGCGTGTGCGTTCTACAATTCTTCGCAAGTACCATATCAAGAATCTTGAAATCAACCAAGAAGTCTATGACGAATTTACTGTAGATGATCGCAGCATGACAAGCGTTACTTGCAGCCTTTCGAAGGAGTCCTTTGAAAAGGTGCGTGCAGAAATCGCTGCACTCCGCGACCGCATTTTGGCGCTTGCCCGCGAAGACAAAAATCCAGACAGGGTTTGCCATGTGGGCTTTCAGCTAGTGCCAAGGGCAAAAGTTCAGGGAGGCAAAAAATGAAGCGCATGCTTTTGATGCTCTCGATAATCACCTGCGTTGTATTTAGCGCCTGCAGCGATAATAGCGTTGCAAATGGAACTGGATCGAACGCCGGCGAAACAGAACTTGCAATCATCACTGTGAAAAATGACGGAGCGCCCGTTGCAGCAAGGGTTCGCCTGTGGAATATTGAAAAGGATTCTTTGAGCCTAGCGCTTGAAGGAGTTGCAGGTAAAAACGGGGAATTTGAAGTTGCCCGCAAGGAACTTGAAAAACGCATAGTGCAGGTACAGGGTGATTCCCTTGCTGGAATGCAGTACTTGGCGAGTGCGCAAGATCAAGTAGAAATAAAAATTGCGAAGACAGTCAATGCCGTGGGACGTGTTTCTGAAAATGGCAAGCCGGTTGCAAATGCCGTGGTGCGTGTTTTTGACAAGTCCGTTAAAACTGATGAAGAAGGAAATTTCGTTGTTGAAAATGTTCCGCAGGGCGCGTTGTTTGCATACGTGAAAACAAATGAAAAAAATATGGCGGCCGTTGTTACGGGCGACAGCCCGAGTGCAATTGAACTTACAAAAGAGCCGTTCATACTTGTCGAAAACTTTGATGATTGGAGCGGCAGGCGCACACTCCTTGGCAAAATGTTTGGACAAGGCTGGTGGTTTGTCAGCACAGATTCTTTGGCTGGTGGAAACAGCAAGGCACTGAACAATCTCTGGGAAGACGACATCATTGTATCGGGCGACGAAGCCTTTAACGGCAGCAGTTTCCATGAAAAATTTGATATCGATAGTACTTTTGAATATCCTTATGCTTCTGCAGGTTTTGCCCTTGGCGATGATTATCATGAAGACGATTTGCCGTCGTTCTATGACTTGCGCGGCATGAGTGGAATCTCGTTTGTTGCAAAAGGTTCTGGCTCTGTCTTTGTGCAGCTTACTTGCAAAAATCTGAACGGTGAACAGGTTTATTACGACAGCAAAAAAGTTAAGCTCACTTATGAATGGGCGCGAATAACTATTGCGGTTTCTGAATTTGATTCCGAAGATGAAAGCTTTACTTTGCAGCATGTAAATTCCATAAACTTTGTAACGACAGAAGATTCTGAAATCTATTTGGATAACATTGGGATTGAAGGAATTTCTGTTGCAGATTGGCCGCGACTTGGCCACGTTTTTTAACACACAAATAAAGAGGATTGGGTATGAAAAAAATTCTTACGGCAGCTTGTGCGCTTGCACTTGCAGCAACATCGTTTGCAACAATTCAGCCGACACGCGTTGGTCCTGTGAGCCAGTATGGTGCATTGCAGGCTGGCAAAAATTCCGCTGACGAAGGCCGCATTTACGGTAGCGTAGGCGGCGTTGCCGATGGCAAAGAAGTTCAGGTCCGTGGCATGAGCCTTACCTGGAGCATGTACTGGCCAAACGGCAGCAGCTTTTATGGCCCAACATTCATCGACACGCTCGTTGGCGGCTGGAACGTAGAACTCATCCGTAGCGCAATGGGTGTAGTTCCACCTTGGGGCCATGGCGGTTACATGACACGCCCTGCATACTTTGAATCGCAAATGGATAGTGTTGTGCAGGCGGCAATCCGCAACGACGTTTACGTTTTGATTGACTGGCACAGTGAAGGGGGATATTTCAATTGCGTTCATCCGGGCCAAAAGCCGGCACAATCCTGGATGAAATTCAACGACAATGAAACTTGCTTTAGCGCAGCCGACGCAGCGAAGTTCTTTGACCGCATGGCAGAACGTTACGGCAAATATCCGCATGTGATTTTTGAAATCTACAACGAACCTGTCGCAGAAACCTGGGCAGACCTCAAGGCTTACGCAGATACAGTCGTTGCCGCAATCCGCAAACATTCCGACAACTTGATTGTCGTTGGCAACCCGCAATGGTCTTCGCAGGCAGGCGATGCTGTGGCAAACCCGATTGAAGACAAGAACATTGCCTACACATATCACTTTTATGCAGACATTCACACAACCAAAAGCCATATCGAAAGTTCCAACAAGGCAATGGCAGCTGGCCTGAGCGTGTTCGTGACGGAATGGGGTGGCATCGACAAAATCTTTAGCAATGCAACACACAAGTCGCAGCTCGAAGAATTCCTTGCGTGGACAAACGAAAAGAAACTCTCCATGGCGAAGTGGGATGTCGAAAAGCCATACCTTGAAAACAACGATGTTGACAATTACATTAAGGCAAACATTTTGCCGGCAAAGACAACTTACGCAAAGAATCTGGAATGGGAAAAGAACATTAGCGACAAGTTGCCGAATCTTGTTGCCTATAGCGATGTAAAGGAAATTGCTGGTTCCTGGAACTTGTTCGGTGACGAAACAGAAGCTGACCCAAATGGCAATTACGGAACTTCCACTTACGAAGACAATTCTGCAGATGGCGTAGCTAAATTTGACAACATCAAGCTCGATGCTGCAAGCCCGTTTGAATATTCTCCGTACGTAAAGGCCGACTACAAATTCACAGGTGATATTTCTAAGTGCAAAATGATTCAGTACAGCTACAAGGGCAGCAACCATGAATTCACCTTGTATTACGACTGGATGGAATCCATCGAAAAGTTTGGCGAAGGCGCATGGGATTTCCCGTTTGTTGAAATGCCGCTTGCCATGGACTGGGAAACTGTGAATGTGGATCTTGGCTGGATGATGAACAACAACTGGCAAAAGGGAATCCCGAATGTTGCCGTCCCGGAACTTGCTTCTGCACTCCGCTTTACTGTCATTGACGTTGCCTACGATCCGTCCCTTTGGATCAAGGATGTAAAGTGCGTAGAAAGTGTAGAAGGTTATGAACCTGTCAAAATTGAAATTCCGACAGCTATTAGTACGCCTAAGCTTGCCTCGAATTTCAAAGTCAGCGTTCAGAATCGCATGATCGTTGTTGCTGGAGTTCAGAATGGAAGCAAGTATGTGCTCACGAATATGCTTGGCCAAAAGATCGCTTCTGGCCGTGTCATGGGCAACAACCTCGCGTTAGAAGTTTCTAAGGCAGGCAATTACATTTTGCGCGTTGGTAATAACGCAAGCGTAGTGGTTGTTAAGTAAGCTTGTTCAAGCTTAACAAAAAGGCTTCCCTTTGGGGAAGCCTTTTGCCTTTTTAGGCAATGTTTTTATAGATACCGTAATCCTTGTGTGTTTATGACTATCCAAAAAAATGTATTTTACTTTCATAGGATTCATTTTGCACGGAGGTCAAATGAAAAGACTACATTTATGCTTTTTACTAGTCGCGTCTTCGCTCTTTGTTTTAGGATGTGGCAAAGACAGTGCAAGCGTTGCGCAAAATGAAAACTATTCCGATTTGCCATCACTGCAAGGTTCAGAAATTCCTAGCGACTCTAGTAGCGGCGACTTGATTGAAGAAACCGAGATTCCGGGCGACTCCAGTAGCGAAATATTGGGAAACAAACCTTTCGAAGAGGCTTTTGTTATTGCTCCGAAAGCGGATTCTCTGAATGTTACAGATTCTGAACGAAGCTTCTTGGATAGTCTTTCTAGAGAGTATCCTGAAAAGTATATAATCGATGAAATTGATGGAATGACGTTATTCATCAATTATGACGCACAGTATAATTTTTATTCGGAGGAAGAACGTTCCTATGTTTCTGCCGGAGCTGGTACCGATACCACGTGTTCAGTCAATTTGTATGAGCAAGAAAATGGCTTGGTTCGAAGGTTGAGCGCGTACGACGGCTGGAGGAGTCTCGAATCTACGATTTTAGTTATTCCTTCAGAAGATATACCAGCCATTGTGTATCTGGCTCATGGCGAAATTGGCTCTGGGATAGAAAAAGTAAAGGCTTTATTCAAGTCGGAATGCGAAGCCGCCTTAGGGTCTTTTTATGATTACGTAGAATATGATGTGGTTGCGGTTGGTTGTGCAGTCAAGAACTTTGACAACGAAACAATCCAAACGCTAATGGAAAAGCAAGGTCGTCTTTGCGAGAATCAATACAAGAAGAAATAGGTTTATACGAACTTTTCTATGTACGTCGCCAGCATCAGGATTTCTGGACTCGTTCTTCCTTGATCATCCTTGTCACATCGTATTCGCACTCTATGTCGGCGGCCATTGCCATGCCGGAAAATTCAGACTGAGCCTGACGCAGGGCAAGCATTGAGGAATTCACAAGAACAATCAAGTTGCCTTGTTCTACAAAAGCCACATGAGAACCTTCTTGAAGGCCCAGCTTTTTGCGAATTTCAATTGGAATGGTCACTTGCCCTTTCGATGATACTTTTGCTGTTTCCATAATTCTTTACTTCCTTTACTTTCTTTACTTAAATATAGTAACATCATTCCATAAAGTCAATGAGCTGATGGGAAATTTTAACCATATTCTCCTTGACATAGTTCTTTGCTGCGTGAGTGGCGAAGAACGCAGGTTTAATTGAGAGTTTTGCCCTTATTCTAGATACGGAAAATTCACCACTTTCATAAGTCACCAAAGAATAAGGCAGGCGCTCACGTCTTTACGGGCGTGGGCCGTTTGTGCTTATTTGGTGACTGGGTTGTGGTGGCCCTCCGTGCTAGTAAGCCATTCGGTTCCACGCCTTTTTTTACTTCAAAAAAAAGATTTTGCAAAAAAGCTTACTCAATATTATTAGTTAGTAGAAATCTCTTTAAAAGGAGGCGTATGAACGCAATCAGAAAGAAACAAATCGATATTTTCCATGCAGATTGGGTTGATGGAACAACTTTTTGCGGTGATGATGAAATTCCACAAGTTCAACATCAAGTAACCGAAATTCCTGAAAGGATGATTCCATTTTCAGAAGCGGTAAAAAAGAAAATTGCAATTGATGAAGCGAGCAAGACCTATGTCCATTTCTTTGAACATGACTTCAAATTTTGGAGATTCATCAGGAACCCGCGAAAATACTTCAAAAGACTCAGAAAATTTGCAGGGGTGATATCTCCAGACATAAGCCTCTATCTAGACATGCCTTTAGCCATGCAATGTTACCATGTTTATCTGTCTCGGGCGATTACGTTCTTCCTGCAAAAAAATGGATTTAAGGTTATACCTCTTATTCGATGGTCAGACAAACGATCATACCGTTTCGCATTTCAAGGTATCCATCAGCAATCCACCGTATGTGTCAGCATTTATGGAGGACAAAAAGATGAAGAAGTCCGAAAAATTTTCTATGACGGTTTCATAAAAATGATTGAAATTGTAAAGCCTTCGCGTATTCTGTTTTATGGGAGCATTGCACCAAACATAAAATCATATTGTGAAGAAAAGAATATCCAGATAACCGAGTATAAACCAAAACAACGTAATGACAAAATTTCTGTAAGAAAAATTTTCAACAATTTTTTTGACCTGCCCTTATTTAAGTAAATGATTGATTCTCAGAAAATAGATTTACAGCAACAGGCTTCTTTCAAAGAAGTCTTTGATAATCTATTGTCTGAGCAAAGGGAATGTGTTTTTTGTTCTACTGATACCATAACTATGTGTCTTCGAAAAGTCATCAAAAGGAAGAAATGGAACCCGCAAAAATTTGTAGAAAAGACCGGATTAACAGCAGTTCTATATTCTCGAATAAAAAACAAAGATGATCACAACATTACCCTAGAACCAGTTATCGCAATTTGTATCGGAGCCCAACTTTCATTTTCTTTATCAATAGAACTCATCCAAAAAGCAGGTTATTCCTTAAACGGTTCAAAAATTCATACCGCCTATAAGGCGCTGTTAATGTCAACTGCAAATATTTCAATTGACAAAGCAAATCAATTTCTTATAAGTCAAGGATTCAAAGCTATCAGCGACAAGAATATGTACAAAAATTAATTTCTTTCAAAGAAACAGAAATTATCAAAATTCAAGGATTCTCTCAAAGTTATTCCTAGAAAGTTCTATAAATTGCAATTTTTCATTTCTTCTAAAGAAATGACTTTTCAAAACCAATAACCTAGCTTTTCCTCCAAAAAGGATAAAGTTTATGGGAACTGGTTATAGCAGCCTGTTTAATGGAACGCAGGGGGCAAAAAATAGTCGTCACCATAGTAGTGCTAAAATCATGCATGAAAGGGTTAAGACCTGGGCAGAAAACGAAATTGAGACTCTAGAAACAAAATCAAAACGGCAACGAGAAAAATTTAATACAGCAAGCATTGTGTATGACAAAGAAACGGGAAAATACTACTATGGCAAAAATAAAGGAGCTCTTGCTCCAGGAGTTCAAAAAAACGAACAACTTTTTGGAGAAAAGGGCGTTCTTCCTAAAAAATCGTTCAACGCATTTGAGGTTGGAAACTGTGCTGAAGTAGACGCAATAAATCAAGCTCTTAACAATGGGGCCAAGCTAGAAAATCTATATATGTACACAATTCATACAACAAAAACAAATTTTGGAATGGGCAAAAAAGCTTGTGAAAATTGTACCTTTGCATTCAAAGGACGAATCAAAGAAAACCACTCTGGATGGGAGGAATTATAGCATGTTACAGGGTATGTTAAAAGATGTTTCAATGAATGGCAGAATGGCTTATGGAATCATGTGCTTCGAAAAGTTTGTTATTGAGAAATATTCTTCAAAAGATTGGAACATATTGGTAAAACAACTATGGTGCGCGACATCAGAGTTTTGGGACAATTGGTCCGAGAAAACTATGGAATTTATTCCAGAATACCTCTTTGAATTCGAAGACTTTGAATCTTCTGAATTCGAATACATTACAAAAGAAGAATATTTAAAACTAAACGATTTGCTAAAGGGAATTGACGATAAGATCAATCAACTATTGCTAAAACTTCTTGAAATTGAAGAAGTATATAGCTATACATGCATTCCTGGCTATGGTGAAGAAAGCCTTGAGATTCTTGAAGATATCGCCAGTATGCTTGAAAAAGAAAACCTTCCTCTTCCAGATCCAAAACTTGTGGAATTTTCGAAATTCAGCGAGAAAAATGGCTGGGGAGAGCCTTTTGACGGGACGAAACTTTCAATTATCTTGAATAAGTAACGATTTTATGGTTGGCGGCTTTCCCAGATTTCCGTGTCGGCAGAAATCCCTCAAGAAAGGTTAACGCAAAGATGTTTTTTTATTGACAAAAACTGACACATTTACTATTATTATCCTAAATAAAAAAGCCCCGGAATCGTTGGCGCGATTCCAGGACTTCGCCTCAATATTTCTATCAAGGCCTAGGTTTTCCTTAAGATAGCAAATAACGGGGCGGTTTGACAACCTCTTCGCAAGAAGGGACTATACGCGTACAGCCAAACAGGCTCTACGTTCCGTTAAACACTAAATCTTAAGGTCTGTATGCATAAGCACAGAATCGACAAAAGAATTGATATATTCCATCTAAATTGGATTCAGGGTGCATTTCTCTGCGGAGAGGACGAAATCCCCCTTACCGTGTCAAGTAAGGAAATCCCTTATGGCGTTATTCCGTTTTCGGTAGCCGTCCGAAAGAAAAAGAAACTACCCAAGGACGCGTATAAATGTTACGTTCATTTTTTTGAGCACGACTACAAATTCGCCAGACTGTTTCGTAATCCCAAGAAGTACTTGAAACGCTTAAAGAAATTTGCTGGTGTAATTTCACCAGATGTCAGCGTTTTCTACAATACGCCCAAAGTGCTTCAAAGATACAATGTCTTTTTATCAAGGGCAATGTCTTTCTTTCTTCAGAAAAATGGAATAAATGTTATCAGTTTAGCTCGATGGGGAAAGGAAAATTCCTACTCATTCGCATTCTGTGGACTTGAACAGAATTCATCCATATTTGTGAGCCCTTACGGTTGTACAGGAGATAAGGAAGAAAACGATGTTTTTTATTCAGGCTTCTGGGAAATGATAAAACGGGTCCATCCAAGCAGGATATTGTTCTTTGGCACTGCCCCACATGATGTCAGGAACTTATGCAACTACATGTCTATCCAACTCGTTGAATACAAAATCGAATCGTATGGCGATAAAATTTCGCTCCAACGAGATGATTCGACCTCCTATCTAAGTTTACCTCTTTTTAAGGAGGTCATCTAATGGGTGGCGGACGATATAACAAAAATACAACCTCAGATTTTCCTAGTACACCAGAAGAAAAAATTCAATTTGCAAAAGACCGCGGGTTAAGCGACGCGGAAATAGAAGCAATAAAAAAGATTGTTTCTTCTGATCAACCCAAAAGAATAGAAGAGGGAAAACAAAATAAGCACATTCCAGGAACAAGGGAATTTATGCAAAAACAATTGGAAAACCAAAAGAATGGATTGCCTCCGCCTGGTGAAGTTATCTGTGACATAAACCAGCTACAGGGAATCGTGAATATATTTCACGGAACAGGGCGGCCCATCGTAGATGGCAAAGGCAACTTTCAAAACAAAGAGATAGTTGTACTTCCTTTTGCCGTTGGATTTGCTGATGGGAAAATACCAACCAATAAAATTTCTATACATTACTCAAAAAATGGAACACACATTGTTCCGAGGTTGTAATTATGCAATTTGATTTTGAAAAAATGAAGCAATTTGGTTTTAACGAGGATGCTATTGCCAAGATGAAAGTACAGATTGCTCAGAAAGAATCAGGAACAAGTCCTAATACATATCAATGGAAGTATCTCAAGTATGTAGGCAAGGCTATAAAACTGACCCTGAATGGCGGCCAAATCATATTGGGAAAAGTGGACAGCGTATCTAGTCCTGGAGACAACGATAATGGAGAGGAAGGCATTTTCCTTGACACGTCCATAGGGATTCAAGAATTCTTTGAACATGAAATTGCATCAATCGAAGAATAGCCTTACTCAATGGCAAATGATATAAGCTTCGCCATATAGGCAGAGCTTTTTAACTATATTCTCCTTGACATAGTTCTCCGCTGCGCAAGTGGCGAAGGACGCAGTTTTTAACGTAGAGTTAGCTCTTACCCTCGAATCTGAAATCTGGTAAATTTCAAAAAACTCAAGAGGCTAAGAACGAACACTCACGTCCAGAAATGGGCGTGGGTCGTTTGTGCTTATTTTGAGTAGGTTTACCAGAGCCTCAGATTCGATAGGTGCATTCGGTCCACGCTTTTTTATTTGCATTAGCAAAGGGCGCGGCACAAAAATCACCTGCATAGGGCTAACCTCAAAAGAGGAGCCCACATGTTCGAACAGGTTTTCAAGAATATCGACGACATCCTTTGGAAAGAGGGTGGCTGCAGCAACGAATTGGATTACGTGGAACAGACTTCCTGGATCCTTTTCCTTAAGTACCTGGACAACCTGGAAAGCGAACGTGAAGACGAAGCGGCCCTCCGTGGCGAAACATACGACCGCATTATCGACAAGAAGTATCGCTGGGAAACCTGGGCTGCCCCAAAAACTTCCAAGGGCGAACCGGACCACAACAAGGCAATGACCGGCGATGACCTTACCGCCTTCGTGGATCAAAAACTATTCCCCTACCTGAAGAAGTTCAAGGAAACTTCAAGTTCCGTCAATTCACTGGAATACAAGATCGGTGAAATTTTCAGCGAACTAAAGAACAAAATTACAAGTGGCTACAATCTCCGTGAAATTCTGTGGTTGGCCGATGAGCTCAGTTTCCAGAGCAGCGAAGATAAGCACGAAATGAGCCACCTGTATGAAGACAAGATTCATCGCATGGGGAACGCCGGACGCAATGGCGGCGAATACTATACGCCTCGCCCCTTGATTCGCACTATCGTAAAATTGGTGGATCCGAAAGTTGGTGAATCCGTTTATGACCCTGCCTGTGGTAGTGCAGGATTTTTGTGCGAAGCTTTTAGCTACATGAAGGCGAAGGTCAAAAATGTCAAGGACAAGGAAACCTTGCAGGCAAAGACTTTCTACGGAAAAGAAAAGAAGGGGCTGGCCTACATCATCGGCATCATGAACATGATTCTCCATGGCGTAAGTGCACCCAATATTTTGCACACCAACACCCTTGGAGAAAACCTGGTTAACATTGAACAGAAAGATCGTGTAGATGTGATTCTAGCCAACCCGCCTTTTGGCGGCAAGGAACGAGCTGAGGTCCAACAGAACTTCAACATCAGGACGAGTGAAACAGCTTACTTGTTTATGCAGCACTTTGTTAAAATGCTGAAGGCTGGCGGTCGTGCTGGCATCGTTATCAAGAACACTTTCCTGAGCAATACCGACAACGCATCCATTGCCTTGCGTAAAAGTCTCCTTGAAAATTGCAACCTCCATACCATCCTGGATTTGCCCAGCGGCGTGTTTACCGGCGCCGGCGTAAAGACCGTGGTGCTGTTCTTTGAAAAGGGCAAGCCCACCGACAAGATTTGGTATTACCAGCCCAACTTCGGCAGAAACCTGGGCAAGACAAATCCCCTGAGTGAAGAGGACCTTGCTGAATTTGTCCAGCTGCAAAAAGAAAAAGACCGACAGCGAAAATTCCTGGACCGTCAAGGTCTCGGATTTGAATGAGAACTACGATCTTTCCGTAAAGAATCCCAATCGCAAAACCGAAGTGGAGCTCCGTGAACCTTCCGAGATCATCGACGAAATGCAACGCCTCAACAAGGAAAGTGAACAACTCCTGAAAGAACTCGTTAAAAGCGTGAAGTAGTTTGCCATCGTCATTCCCGGCTTGACCGGGAATCTAGCAATGCGAGTGTCATCCTGAGCGTAGCGAAGGATCTAGAACAAAAAGGTTTATATGAGTAAGAAGAATGTTGAATGGGAATGGAAGAAACTTGGGGATGTGTGTGATTTCAACTCCGGCTATACACCCAAAAAAAACGAGCTGTTGAAGGAAGGTCTCGTTCCTTATTTTAAGGTTTCAGACATGAATAGAGTAGCAAATTCATTGTTCATGATTGAATCTGATTTATATGTAATAAATCCAAAGAAAATTTTTAAAAGAAACTCTATTGTATTTCCCAAAAATGGCGGTGCAGTTTTCACCAACAAAAAAAGAATTCTCGCACAAGAATCCGTTATTGATTTGAATTCACAATCAATATCAACAAAAAAGGAAAATACTTTATCAACAAGTTTTCTCTACCTTTTTTTTCAAACTATTGACTTGAAAGACTTTAGCAAAGGCGCTGCACTCCCTACACTAGAAATGTCTTTGTTAAAAAACATTGAAATTCCCATTCCGCCGCTGGATGAGCAGGAGCGGATTGTCAAGGTTTTAGACGACGCCTTTGAAAAAATTGACGCCATCAAAACCACCGCCGAAACCAACCTCCAAAACGCCAAAGACCTTTTCCAAACAACTATTGATAAAATAATTGATGAAGAATGTATTCAATACGAACGAATTACTTTAAAAGAAATCACAACTAAAATAGGGTCTGGCGCAACTCCTAAAGGTGGGCAAAAAAGTTATCAAGCCAGAGGAATTTCTCTGATTCGAAGTTTAAATGTTCATCACGGTCTATTTTCTTACGATGATTTAGCACACATAAACGAAATACAAGCAAAAGCCTTAGATGGTGTTACAATACAAAAGAATGATGTTCTTTTCAATATCACTGGAGCTTCTATCGCAAGATGTTGTGTAGTTCCTGACGATGTTATTCCGGCTCGTGTTAATCAGCACGTTTCTATTCTTAGACCAAACAAGGATTTGCTTTATTCTAAATATTTAAGTGTAATAATGCTTGCTCCGCAAAATCAAAAAATCTTGATTGGCGTTGGAGAAGCCGGGGCAACAAGGCAAGCACTTACAAAAGCCGATTTGGAATCTTTTCAAATCCCTCTCCCACCCCTTTCCATCCAAAAGCAAATTGTCGCCAAGCTGGATTCCCTTTCCGAAAAAGTCAAACAACTAGAATCCAACCACAAGCAAGTCCTAGCCGACTGCGACGAACTGAAGAAGGCTCTTCTCAAACAAGCGTTTGAAGGAATGCTCTAGATTGCCGCGTCGCTTTCGCTCCTCGCAATGACTCTATAGGAAAGAACTTCTTGCATCAATTCATTTACTGAACACTAGCCACTAACCACTGCTTACTAGATTATGAACGAGTCCGATACCAGACG
>DCGZ01000134.1 GCA_002314675.1 Fibrobacter sp. UBA1765
GCGTTCATTCTGGCATCTTGCATCTGGCTCTTGCATCTGATTTTGTCATCACGAGCAACGCGAAGTGATCCAGAACAGCCATCCTTCGCTGTACTGGGTTGCTTCACTACGCTCGCAAAGACATGATATGTTACAATTTCTTACGTCTTCCGTCTTATGCCTTCCTACTTTCTTCTGTATTCTGTCCTCTGTTTTCTGTATTCTGTCTTAACATTTCTGACGACAGCCTACAGCCGACTGACTACAACATTTCCTCTAGGCGCATAAGCGCCGTCCTCACGCCTCAAAGCACCGAAGGTGCGACCTGACTCCTACTTTTCCACTTGCCTTTTCAAAAAAACAGTACATATATAGGAACATGAATAAAGAAGAAAATTCCAGAAAAGAAAATTCAAGACATTTTATGTCGCTTTCAAAATCTAATTTATTTACGATTCTTAATAACAATTCGACTTTCCAATATTCAAAATCGGAATATATAAAGGGTATGGATAAAATCTTCTAACACGTTAAATGTTGAAAAAAAACATCAAATACTTCAAAAAATTTTAAAAAGTCGGTAAAAAATATGCAAAAAGCAACATACTTTGAAACAGTCGTAAAAAATCTCGAAGAAGATTCCTACGCAAATCTCGAAAAGCGTTCCACCATCTGCTTTTCTACCCTTAAAATTCTTGAATACTGGGTTCGCATTCTTTCGCAAAACCCCGAAAGCGTAAACCGCCAAGTCGCATTCCGCCTCATGAACGAAAAGGCATTACGCGAAATGTCGGAACAGGTTTCTCAATTGTTTTCTAAAGTGTCCGTAGAAGACGATTTTGACCCAGAACCTACCTCCGCAAGGCGTCGCCACATGTTGCGCTGCCGCATGCACATTGCAGAAGCGGTAAACGATTATAAAAAGCATAAGAAGTCTCGCTATAGCCTTACAAAGCTGCTCAGGGCCCTTGCAAACATGGATTCCGATGATGTTTCCCCGGAGCTTTTCCAGGAAATCGTGAAAGTCATCGCAGCAAACTTCCGTGAATACGCTATCAACACGCTCAAGGAAGGCATTAGCGAAGACGACATTTCCCTCTGCCGCGTAAAAAAGACAAAGGAAATGTTCCGCTTGAACGACAAGGAACTCGAACTTCTGCTTTATCTGTGGCTCCGTGGCAGTAATGACCTGGAAATAAACAGCGAAGACCAAATCCAGCTCCGTCCACGCCGTTTCCGCGATAACGACGCGAACAACGGCAGCTTGCAAAACATCAGCCGTGCAACAGGCCTTTCCATGGAAGACCTCGACCAGCTTTTAAGCAAGGACTCGGCGCTTTGCAAGTTGCAGCTCATCGACAGCGATCTCGATGTTCTTTGCGATGTCCACCATTATCTTAGCGGCTACTCTGATGAAGCCGGCATGAAGTCCTTCAACATTGCAAAGGAAGGCTCAGTACCATTCAAGCAGCTTGCAGAAAACAATCCAGAAGCAAGTCTTGCGCTTGACATTATCAAGAATCACGACAGAAAGCACCCATTGAACATGCTCTTTTACGGCACTGAAGGCACCGGCAAAACTGAACTTGCCAAGGCTATCGCAAAGGAACTCGGCATGCCGCTTTACGAAATCAGCATCAGTGCCGATGACGAGGAACTTTTTGGACGCGGCCCAGACCGTCGCGACACGCGCCTCGTACAATACCGCTTGCGTGCAATTACCCTTGCCGACTGGCAATGCGAACACGCTCCGGGCATCATCATGGTCGATGAAGCAGACCTCGTATTGAACGGTGCAGAAAAGGGTTCCCTCAACCATTTCTTTGAATCCATAAACAATCCGATCTTGTGGATTACAAATAACATGACTTTCGTGGAACCAAGTACACGCCGTCGCTTCGACTATTCAATGCACTTCAAGCCGCTCGCAAAGGACGAACGTTTAAGTGTTTTGAATTCCGTTCTCAAAGCACAAAATGCACAGGACTTGCTTACCGAACAAGAAAAGCTCATGACCGTTGTAGAATACCCGGCAATGGCAGGCGGCCTTACCTTGGCTGTACAGCGCACAAAGGCGCTCCTCGCCGCAGGAGTTACCGACAACGCATACAAGACAATCGGCAAATTGCTTAAGGCTCACACGCACCTGCTCAACATTAGCAATGGTTCACTCAAGGAAATCGAAACGCATGCACCTTCCTATTCCCTCGAAGGCCTGAATATTCAGGGTTCCATGGAAGAAACTCTCGAAGTCGTGAACCAGTTCGATGCAATCTGGAAGACCCTCGATGAAGATTCCGCGCCACGCTCCCTGAACATGCTGCTTTACGGTCCTCCGGGTACAGGCAAGACCGAATTCGTACGCTACCTTGCCCGTCACCTTGGCCGCAACTTGATAATCAAGCGAGCAAGCGATTTGCTCGGCAAGTACGTGGGTGAAAACGAAGCCAAGATTCGTGCCGCATTCGAAGAAGCTGACCGTACAAAATCAATCCTCTTCTTTGATGAAGCCGACAGTTTTTTGCAAGACCGTAGCTTTGCAACCCAGGAATGGCAAATTACCAAGGTCAACGAGCTTTTGACCCAGATGGAAAACTTCAAGGGCATCTTTATCGCGGCGACAAACTTTGACAAGAACCTTGACCAGGCTAGCCGCAGACGTTTCGCCCTTAAGCTTGGCTTTGACTACCTTAAGCCAGAAGGTGCAAAGCATATCTGGAACGCATTCTTCCCTAACACCGAATGCCCAGAAAGCGTTTGCAACCTGCCTTTGCTTACACCGGGCGATTTCAACGCAGTCAATGGCCGCTTGCAATATTTGCCGGCAAGCCTCAAGACTCCAGAAAGGATTTTCCAGGAACTGAAAAGCGAAATCAACGCCAAGGACAGCCGTGCCGGCCGTACCATGGGCTTCTAAAACTCCAGGGCTTGCGATTGCAAGCCTTTTTTATTGTTCTAGACGCTTTTAACACCTGTCGCCCGTAAATACAAAACCTTTAATTTCTATATTTTTATTCAAATTTAAAGGATTGGTATGACCAGAAAGAACGGCATAGGCCGCCTTATAGTATTCATTCTTTTAGGCCTCGTCATTGGTGGCATTCTTGGAGAATGCCTTGGCCTTTTGTTAGGTTCCCTTGGCGAACTTATGAATGCTGGCGGCCAAAACAACATTGTGCGAAACCTGTTTGTAGGGCACTTTTTTGAAATCGGATCCGGAAACCCGATAACAATCGACCTTTACATGGTCAAGTTTGTATTCGGTCTCGGCATTAAGTTTAACGTAGTGAGCCTGATTGGCTTGGGTATTTCACTTTATATCTGGAAATGGTCTGGAGATAGGTAATGAGTACTTTAAAATCTCTTGCAAAGCAACTTGAAAGTGGCGAAGTTACAAGTCGTAAGCTTGTAGAACAGTCCCTCTCAAAAATTGAAGAAACAAAAAAGCTAAACGCATTTATTACCGTGCTTGGCGAACGCGCCCTTGCTCGCGCCGATGAAGCAGACAAGCGCCGCGCAGAAGGCAAGTCAATCGGAGCTCTCGATGGCGTTCCTGTTGCAATCAAGGACAACCTTTGCTTGACTGGAACCCGCACCACTGCCGGTTCCCAGATGCTTTCAAAGTTTGAAGCCCCTTACACGGCAACTGCAGTCGAAAAGCTTGAAGCAACAGGTGCAGTCGTAGTTGGCAAGACCAACATGGACGAATTCGCAATGGGTTCTTCCAACGAGACATCTTTCTTTGGACCTGTAGAAAACCCGCTTGAAGGCACGCGCATTCCGGGCGGTTCCTCCGGTGGTTCCGCAGTTGCTGTCGCTTCCGATGTTGTCGCGGCAGCACTTGGTTCTGATACTGGTGGATCCATCCGTCAGCCGGCAGCTTGCTGCGGCGTTGTTGGCCTCAAGCCGACATACGGTCGTGTTAGCCGTTACGGCCTTATCGCATACGCATCTAGCCTTGACCAGATCGGTCCATTCGGCCACACTGTAGAAGACTGCGCAACACTCCTTGAAGTTATTTGCGGCCAGGACATTCACGACAATACTACAAGTGCAAGACCGACCGAAAACTTTGCAGCAAAGCTTGACGCAGGCATTGCTGGCAAGACAATCGGCGTTCCTAAGGAATACTTTGCAGCAGGCCTTGACGCAGAATGCAAGGCTGCAATCGAAGCATGCCTTTCTAAGCTTGAAAAGGAAGGGGCAAAGCTCAAGGAAGTTTCCCTCCCGAACATCGGCCACGCCGTTTCTAGCTATTACATCATTGCAACCGCAGAAGCATCCAGCAACCTCAGCCGTTTTGATGGCGTTCGCTATTCTTACCGCAGTGCTGATGCACACAACTTGTTCGACCTTTATGCGAAGTCCCGTAGCGAAGGTTTCGGCAAGGAAGTCCAGCGCCGTATCTTGCTCGGCTCCTATGTTCTTAGCTCCGGCTTCTACGATGCATACTACGTTCAGGCTCAAAAGGTCCGCCGCTTGATTACCGACGACTTCAACAAGGCTTTTGAATCTTGCGACGTGATTGCAAGCCCTACAATGCCAGGTCTCCCGCTCCTCCGCGGCGTTGGTGAAACAGACCCGATGGCAATGTACCTTTCTGACATCTATACAGTCAGCTTGAACCTTGCTGGCCTCCCGGGCATTACGCTCCCGTGCGGCATGGCTGGTGGCATGCCAGTCGGTTTGCAGCTCATCGGCAAGCCGTTTGCTGAAACAGACCTGCTTTCTGCAGCAGCTGCAGTCGAAGCAATTTCAAAGTAATTCTTGCAAATTGCAAAAAGGGACCCACCGGCGAAGCC
>DCGZ01000189.1 GCA_002314675.1 Fibrobacter sp. UBA1765
CACATGTTGATGATGCCTCATTTTTATTGAAAAATTTGTAACTCGTTGATAGACAAGTAGATGTGAAAAAGACTGGCCCGAAGACCAGTCCTTTCCATTTGGGAAGAAAAAGTGGATGCTGCCCGGAGCTTGCCGAAATTACACTCGTTCGTCGGCAGCCTTCAGGAGGCTCAAGAACAGCGGTGCCGGATGAATGAGGGAGGACTTCAGTTCCGGATGGCACTGGCAGGCCATGAAGTAGGGATGGTCCGTCAGTTCCATGATTTGCATGATGTCTTCGCCAGAAGCCTTGCCGGAGAAAATCAGCTTCTGCGGATTTTTTCCTGTGGGGTCGCCCGCTTCGATCTGGGAGACGAATTCCGGGTTCACTTCGTAGCGGTGGCGGAAACGTTCACGGGCTACAGCGGAGCCGTAAACTTCCTGGGCCTTGGAACCTTCCTTGATCAGAATGTCGTGGCCGCCCAGACGCATGGTGGCGCCCATGTCCTTGATGTGTTCCTGGCCAGGCAGGTAGGCGATAACCGGCTGTTCTACGTGGTAGGTGGCGCTTTCCATTTCCACGGTGCCGGCGCCTTTCATGCCACAGACGTTGCGAGCGAATTCCACCACGGAAAGCTGCATACCGTAGCAAATTCCCAAGAAGGGAATCTTGTTTTCGCGGACATACTGGATGACCATGATCTTGCCTTCGATGCCGCGGCTGCCGAAACCACCGGGAACGATGACGGCGTCAACGCCCTTCAATGCTTCTGCAGCAGTAATTTCGCCTTTTTCCACTTTTTCTGTATCTACCCAGCGGATGTCTGCGCGAAGGTCCAAGTGAGCGGAAGAATGGCGGATGGCTTCTACAACAGAGGCGTAGGAGTCTTCCAGAGCCATGTACTTGCCGCAAATGGCGACCGTCAAAGTCTTGCGGGGGTTCTCGGTGTTTCTCTTCAGGGATTCCACCAGCTTGCTCCACTGTTCAAGCTTGGGAGGAGCGTAAATGTTCAAGCGCTTGGCAAGAATTTCGGGAACGCCTTCGGCATCATAAACCAGCGGGCATTCGTAAACGTGCTTCACGTCCACACCGGAAATCACGTGGTCTGCAGGCAGGTTGCAGAACAAGCCTATCTTTTCCTTCAGGTGGGGCTTGATGTATTCTTCGCAGCGGCCGATAACGATTTCGGGATAGATGCCCAAGCGGTTCAAGTCGTGCACAGACATCTGGGTGGGCTTGGACTTCTGTTCGTTAACGCCCGACGGAATGGGAACGTAGGTGAGGTGTACGAACATGGCGTTGGTGCGGCCCACGTCGTGAGAAAGCTGGCGGGCTGCCTCGATGTAGAACTGGTTTTCCAAGTCACCGACGGTACCGCCGATTTCAATCAAAAGGACATCGGCCTTTTCCTGGTCGGCAATGCGGTAGAACTGTTCCTTGATCAGGTCGGTAACGTGGGGGATGAACTGGACGGTATGTCCCAGGTAGTCGCCGCGACGTTCCTTCTCGAGAATCATCTTGAAGATGCGGCCCATGGTAAGGCTCCAGTCCTTCTTGGCGGTCACATTCAAGAAACGTTCGTAGTGACCGAAGTCCATGTCGCATTCGCCACCGTCGTCCAGCACGAAAACTTCGCCGTGTTCCGTGGGGTTCATGGTGCCCGGGTCTGTGTTCAGGTAACCGTCGCACTTGACGGGAACCACCTTCATTCTAGCAGAAAGCAGCGCCCCGATGGACGCTGCCGCTACCCCTTTGCCAAGTCCGGAGATGACACCACCGGTTACGATAATGAATTTCGTCTTGCCGTTGTACTGATATTGCAGAGCCATAATAACTTAACCTTGTGTTTACATTTTTTGTAATTTATCGGCCTATATATGCAATAATTATGCCAACAGGTTTGAATTGCTGTTTTTATAGAAATACGCAAGAAATGTAAAAGTATAGGTTTACGTATTATGTAAAAATTAGATTGTGTGTTACAAAAATTGTAATTTCAGGCCGGGCGTAAGAATTGTTTTAATTGATGTCGAACTATATAGATGTTCGAAATAATTCAGGAATGAGATAGTATATTTTCCCTATATAGAATCCTTCAAAGGAACTCGCAATGTCTTTCTTGAAAAAATATATATTACCCGTTCTTGTTTTAGGCTTGCTTTGCGGCTGTCAGAAAGAAAAGCAGGATGCTTCCAAGGAATCGGGCGCAGCCCAGGAAGCTCCAGTGGCCAATGAAGTGGCTGTCCCCGAGGATGTGGACTCTCCTCAGAAGCATCAAGAGGAAAAATGCGTGCGTCCTCCCTTGAAAGTAATTCGTGCCGGGGACACTTTGTGGACTGCTGAAAATATGCCGCCTGTGAACAACAAGGATTTGAATCTAAAATTTCCCTTATGCAATCGGGGGGATGCGTTGTGTGAAAGAGACTCTTCTTTCATCGTAGGCGAAAATGTTGGAGGTAGAACGGTTTTCACTTGGAACGAAGCGATAAATGTTTGTCCCCAAAATTTCCGTTTGCCAACGAAGGATGAATTAAAAAAACGCAAGGCGTCTGACCTAGGTGAAGGAGCCTGGTGGACTTTAAACATTGCGAACATGATGACAAATGATGATAAGAGATCTGATGGTTCTTCATCATGGGGTACAGTTGTTTCAGCTGTAGCCTCAGTAAATGTAAACAGCGATTCCGTTGAATTTATTTATGATAAGAGTGGTAGTCGACATTCAGTACTTTGTGTCGTAGACTCCAACGAATACTATCGCTTTGTAGATGACATTCCTGCACGACATACTGTGATTGAAGGGACAGTAACGAAAGCGGACTATGATGTGCACGTTTCATCGGACTATCACTGTGCGGAATGCTGCTGTGGCGAGGGTAGCGGTGGAATACAGAAAGTCGTAATTGTGGACGAAAATCAGCAATCGTTTACAGAAGAAATTCGGGAACTTTATGTTGGTCGTTTTTGTCCACCTCCGAGAGAAGCTGGGGATGAATCCTTCGAAGATGTCGCAGAAGTTCCGGATTCAAACTGTATTGAGCCGAGTCTAGAAATTTTTGACTTCCTTCAATTTTTCCGATCTGGTGCAACTGTAAAGGTAGATCACTGCCGAAAGAAATCTTTGGAAATTGCAGAAATTGATGAAACGGAAATTTTTGAAAGAAACTGCGGTGACTCGATTTTAGTTTCTGTAATGGGAACTGTAGAAGAAGTTGAGGAATTTACCCAAGAAAATAACCTTTTTGACGAAGATACGCTCCACTTGTGCAGCTACAAAATTAAATTGCTCAGCGATGACAGCTTCATTACAACAACGCATTCCTGTGCCAATGTTACCATTGGAATTCCTTACAAAGTAAAGGCAACGCTCACAAAAAAGAGCGATGAACTCGGTGCAGTCGTACAAGCGATGTACCCTTGCTGTATGGGCGAAGAGGATGGGCATAGTTTTGCCAAACTGGAATTTGAACCAATTGCGCAAGAGTCATCTATTGCAACGGAGTAGGTTATGTCCTTAGATCCAATTAAGTTCTCGCTTACAAAAATTGCAGAGTTGCCTCGCGCAAAAGTCGACAGAATCGAATTTCTGCAGAAGAAACTGCGGAAGTATTGCGACGTTCCGGAAAAGTTGGGCTTTCTTGAAACCCAGAGTCCTACGGAACTGTTTGGCGACAAGGTCGTGTCTGCGGTTTCTAAGGAATGCATTAGCCGTTCTGTGCTTACAGTAACGTCTATTTCTGCGGCTACAGGGCTTCCTGGAGGCGTTGTTGGGCTTGTAGGCGGTATGGGCGTAGATCTTACGCAGTACCTGTATAACGCCTTTGTTCTCGCTCAACAGTTGGCTTATCTCCATGGCTATAGGGATTTCTGGAATGATGACGTGAACCCCATTGAAGATAGTATGGATGTGCTTAAGTATTATGTGGGGGTTCTTGCGGGTGTGTCTGTTACAAAGGGCGTCAATGCGGGAACCAAGTTGGTCCAGGAAACAGCCAAGGAAGTTCTGGAGGTTCAGGCAAAAGTTATTGCCGAAAGAACCGCTGCTAATTTGGCGAAGCCTGCAAAGGGGGCGACGCGAGCAGCTCTCAATAAGGTTGCTCAGAGTGGGGCAGGGAAGGCTGTGGCAGTAAGGTCCCTAGAAGTTGTCCGAAGGGCGATTTCAGGCCCGTTTGAAAAGATCATGGGAAAAACTTTGTCTCGTGAAGCCTTTGCCAAGGGTGCGTCCAAGGCAGTTCCTGTAGTGGGTGCGCTCATTGCCGGCGGCATTACCTATGCTACGTACAAGCCCAATGCGTGGAAGTTGCTGAAAAAACTAGAGGAAGAAGAAAAACTTCGGCCCGGTTTTAGCGAAGTTGTATAAAACGGGTTCTGTAAATTCATTCTTTTAAATAAACTGTATAACAGAAAAACGCCACGCATTCGCGTGACGTTTTTCATTATGAGGTTCAATCTTTGGGTGGGGCGGGCGGCCCCGATCGCGATTAGTAGATGAACAACATCTCGCGATACTTGGGCAGAGGCCACTGTTCGTCGCTGATGATGCCTTCCAGCTTGTCCACGACCTTGCGGAGGGAAACCATAGCTTCCAGCTTCAGCTGATGCTTGCCAGCGATAGCCTTTTCCATGACGGCGATTTCCTCGACGAGGGCCTTGTAACCTTCGCCCAGTTCCTTTGCATAACCGTCGATGGCGACCAGACCCTGGTTTACAGCCATTTCGTTGGTCTTCAGGGCTTCGGAGTAGGCCTTTACAACCTGCGGGAGGACGATGCTCTTGGCCATGTCGTAAGCGACCTTAGCTTCGATGTCTACGCGCTTGTGGT
>DCGZ01000057.1 GCA_002314675.1 Fibrobacter sp. UBA1765
CAATTCCGGCACCATATTCACCACCCAAAGCAGTAACGATTCCTCCTTCAATAACAATTCCTCCACCAATAGCATCTTCATCCGATGCTTGGCTTAGACCAATACCTGCGGATCCAGTTCCACCTATTGCTGTAAGCGATCCACTCCCTTTAATAGTGAGCATTGAGCCGGCACCACCAACCTGAATACCTGCCATTGAATTACTCTTTACATAATTATTTCCTTCAAGAATAATTGTTGCAGTTCCTTTACAAACAATACCACCATTAATTTCCGCATTTGAAAGCGTAACCGTAGCGCCATCAGTAATCGTCACCGTGCCGGAGGTAGAGCCCGTCAGCACGTCGTTATCCTGCGTCGTGTAGTCCTCATCGCCCGGCAGCGTAACATTCTCGGCAAAGGCATTTGCCGAGAACAACAGCGCCAGCACCATGACCAGCGAGGTCAAATAAGAGTTAATGCCATTACGCATCATGATTTATTTTCTCCTTAAAATCAAAAAGCCGCGACCGCAAAAAGCGGACACAGCAAAACGCGACAACGGGCGCAAAAACGCGCGCAACGCAAGAAAGCCCATGGCGAACAACTCGCACGGGAAAATTTTTAATGTATGGGAAGAACCGGAACAGCCGGTAAGTAAATTTCTGGTTACATGGGGGGGGTAACGGACTTACGGACCTGCGCCACAAAGCCACAGCCCGCAAAGGCTCCCTCAGCGGTCGCCATAAACTTCAGTCCATTACACGCAACAATATTCATTCAATACAAATATAACTGCCCGTAAGATTTTTGTAAAGATTGATACTATACAAAAAAGAAGGCCCTCCTTCGAGGAACCTTCTTTTGAATTGCATTTCGCAATTCCAAGGGAAATCGTAACGATTAGCGCTTGGAGAACTGGAAGTGCTTACGAGCCTTCTTCTGACCGAACTTCTTACGTTCAACAACGCGGGAGTCACGAGTCATGAGACCTTCGTGCTTGAGAGCCGGCTTAACTTCAGCATCGTTTGCTACGAGAGCACGAGCGATACCGAGGCGAACAGCACCCATCTGGCCAGCAATGCCACCGCCACGAGCGGTAACAACAACGTCCCATTCTTCACCGTTGCCGAGAATAGAGAACGGAAGGTTAGCGATCATGTTCTGAACATCAGAATGGAAGTATTCTGTGAAGTCACGACCATTGATGGTGCGCTTGCCGGTACCTGGCTTAAGGATAACGCAAGCAATTGCATTCTTACGACGGCCAGTGCCGCGGAAGATCTTCTTATCTTTCTTAGCTGTAGTCATTTGGATCCTCCGAAATTACTTAACTTCAACCTTAACTGGGTTCTGAGCCTTGTGCGGGTGTTCTGCACCTGCATAGATCTTCAACTTCTTGAACATCTTGTGGCCAAGAGCGCTGTGCGGGACCATGCCCCAGATAGCAGCTTCGAGCGGTGCAACCGGGTTCTTGGTGAGCAAGTCAGTGTAGTTGATCCAACGTTCGCCACCGATGTGACCGGTGTGGTGGAAGTATTCCTTCTGAAGAGCCTTGTTACCAGTAACAACGACCTTTTCTGCGTTGATGACAACAACGAAGTCGCCAGTGTCAACGTTCGGGGAATAAATAGCCTTGTGCTTGCCCATGAGGAGCTTTGCAACTTCGCTAGCAACGCGACCGAGGGAAAGACCTTCGGCGTCAACGAGCTTCCACTCGTGCTTAACGTTTGCTGGGTTTACCATTGTGGTTTTCATGTAAATCCTTTGGTTTAATGGTTCGGGCTCAATTTTAGCAAATGCAAAAACATTTTCAAGTCAAAAAAGTCATTTTTTTGTGTTTTTAAGCTAAAAAAAGCATTTTTCATATATATCAATTAATATAATTCATATAATTATATCAATAAGATTACGCGAATTGAAGTTTTTCCGCATACTTCATGATATTTTTAGCGGAACGAGAAGCTCTATCCGAATTATGTTCCAGTTCATTAAAGAAATTCACAAGGCCGGCCTCGCCCCTGCCATTGCAGAGAATATAGACTATGCACAAATTCCTGAGCCCGATTGTAGAGGCGATAATGTCAAGATCGGTCTGTGCAAGCTGCAAGGCGGCAAGCTGATAGGCATCCGAAGAATGTTCCTTGATCAACCGCGAAAGGTCGCCCAGGGTTGAAATACCTATACTCAGCAAGGCGGGCAGGTAATGTTCAAAACTCGTCTTTTCAATTTCTGCATTGTTGATGCTTGCAATACGAGCATTGAGCTCTTCAAACGGATTGCTTTCAAGGTACGACTTAAAGCTATCGCCGTTCAACGCAACCTCATCCAGGTTCCCGCAATTAATCAACGCCTTCACGCGCCTTCTGTAATCAGCAATTTCAGAAATGAGTTCCGAGAATTCTTCGTCGGCAACTTCCAACAGGCTCGCAAGGCGCACGAGCTTTCGTGCATACTGCCTCGGGACTTCAAAGCTTGACTTGTAGCCGAAATCATGGTGCACCGTAGACCACACATGCTGCAGCGCCGTGCGCATCTGGATTTCAAAGCGAATTGTATTTATTCTCGGATGCTCCGGGTCATGGTAAAGGGTTTCCGGGATCCTGCAAATGTAGTGGAGCGACATGTAGCCGAACTGGTCTGTTGCAAGCACTTTTCGCTTGTCTATGGAATTTTCCCAGTCAACGTCAAACGTTTGTGCAATAATGGATGCCACCTTGTCCACTTCGGTCGTATAAAAGGTAATGATACGCGCGCCAATGATATCGGTAATATCAAAAAGGCCCGAATACTTGTAACCCTTGCGTTCTAGCTTACCTTCTAAACTCTTCGGATCCTTTACGCGAGCCTCAACAGCAACCACGTAAATGCCGTTTTCCTTCATGAGGCTATTAAGCTTAGCTTCAATAAAATTCTTGGTTTCTTCAAAGAACTCACGGTTCTTGTTGAAGTCATCCATAATCATCTGGGAATGAATATCCATAATTTCGTTCCTTCTTGCTTTGCAGAAATTAAAAAAATTTCAAGAGAGAAGCTAACCTGTCATAGCCACGGCGACATGGTTTAAATATATTTTTGCGAGCAAAATTTTAAGTTTCTAAAAAGTATGCTACAAAACATTCTTGATTTTCAAATTCTAGGCATCTCGGGCGGTGGCTGGTTTACCATTTTAGTCGTGCTCGCGCTTTTTGTCGCCATGATCTTTACCAAAATCCGCACCGATATAGTATTTCTTGGTGCAATGACCTTGCTTTTTGTATCTGGCGTAGTCGATGCAAAGGGTGCCTTCGGCGGGCTTTCCTCAGAATCGGTACTTGTAGTCGCCGTGCTTTACATAGTCATCGAAGGCCTGACCTACACGGGTGTATTAAACTGGATGGTAAAGCACCTTATGGGTTCCCCGAAAAGCCTTACAGGAGCCATCACTCGCATAGTATTGCCGGTTGCCGTTCTCAGTTCCGTGCTCACGAACACAACGGTCGTTGCTCTTTTTATAAACATCGTAAAGATATGGTCTAAGAAGCTAGGCATTGCACCTTCAAAGCTCTTGATTCCACTCAGCTATGCCGCAGGCATGGGCGGCATCTGCACCTTGATCGGAACCCCGCCAAACCTTATAATTTCGGGTCTTTACACGGAGCGCACTGGCATCGCTCTCAACATTTTTACAACTACTGCATGCGGACTATTCTGCCTGGCAGTCGGGCTGCTTTCACTCATTGTCATGCAAAAGCTTTTACCTACGCGCAATTCTCCGCTCACAGCCGCTAGCGATGAAGACTTTACCATTGAACTCAAGGTTCCATCGGACCACCCGTTCATTGGAATGACCCTGCAAGAAATCTATGACCAGAACCCGCAGGGCTTTGAAAACACCAAGGGTTCGATACTTGCAATCAGGCGTTTCGACAACGAGGTCGAAGTGGCAAGCCCAGACAGTTTTATAATGGGCGCAGACCACATAATCGTTTCGGGCAAGGCTAAGGAACTGCAATGGCTCTGCAAGAACCTGAACCTGCAAAACGAACACCTTAAAGGCGTTCTTGAAAACGAAGTCGACGATTCTGCCATTGGCCGCAAGACAATTGTTTCTTCTGCTATCATGGTCGCCATGATACTGCTTTCTGCATTCAAAGTAATGCCACTACTTTCATGCTGCCTTTTGGCAGCAGCGGCGATGATTATTTGCAAATGCTGCACAAGCGACCAGGCCATGAAATCCATCAACTGGGAGATCGTAATGATCTTTGCAGGGAGCTTTTGCGTGGGCAAGGCACTTGGGGATACCGGAGTTGCTGAAATGGTTGCGCAAGGCTTATTAAACGTATGCGAAACAAATCCATACATAGTTTTAATAGTCATGTGCCTTGTAGCTACCTTCATTACAGAATTCATAAGCAATACGGCAGCAGCAGCGATGTTTTTCCCGATCGCAATGAGCGCCGCGACCACCTTGGAAGTCAACCCATTGACATTCTGCATAGCGCTCATGATTGCTGCTAGCAGCAGTTTTGCCACCCCAATCGGTTCTGCAACCCACATGCTGGTCTACAGTCCTGGCGGTTACAAGTTTACCGACTTCGTAAAGATCGGTTTGCCCATGAACTTCATCATTTTAGCGGCAAACGTGTTCATAACCACAATAATGTTCCCTTTACGATAATTTTTTTCTACCAGTACCATAATTTTAAGTTATCTTTTGCGTCAAATAAAAAAGGAGACTACATGTCCACATCATTCATTGTATTTCTAGTAGCTGCTGTCATTATCGTTGCCGTTGCAGCATTCCGCATGGGTGCAAAGGTCAGCAAGGCAAGCAAGCAGGAAGCTCCAGAAGCACAGAACAACAAGTCTTATGACGAATGCCTTTCTGCAAACGAAAAAGCATTCAAGTACGGTTCCTTTACCGACGCTCGCGATGGCGAAACCTACCGTACAGTCCAGATTGGCAACCAGGTCTGGATGGCAGAAAACCTTCGCTTCAAGTGTGAAGACAGCTTTGCTCCGCAGAACGATGAAAAGAACGTAAAGCAGTTTGGCCGTCTTTACACCTGGACCGCAGCAATGAACATTCCTGGCGATTTCAGTGAACAGGCAATCGCAAAGGATATCGATATTTTGACCAAGGTCCAAGACAAGAACTACCAGGGCATCGCACCGGAAGGCTGGCACATTCCTAGCGACAAGGAATGGGAAGATCTTATCGCGGCAACTAACGGCAACGCAGAAGACGCATTGCGCAGTGCTTGCTCCTGGCAACATCCGGGCAAGGATACGCTTGGCTTCTTTGCATTGCCTGCAGGCTATCGCTTTGGAAACGGCAACACTTGCAACTTTGGCAAGCGCGCACGTTTCTGGAGCAAGACCGAATACGGCAAGACAAACGCTTACCGCATGAGCATTACAACCGATTCCGCAGACATCGAAGGCGTTTACAGAACAGACGCTCTTTCTATCCGCTGCGTAAAGAACGCTTAATTTTAACTTTAAAGTTAAAAGGCTTGCTTTGAAAAGCAAGCCTTTTTTGTTACCCCCAAATCTTTTTTATAAGCTCGGCAAATTCCTTGTACGGTGCAGTATCTTCTAGCCCGCTGAAGGCCTGCAATAGAGCCCTGTAACGCCATTCGTGCAAGCCCGGTTCAGGAGCGTGGAACAGTTCCCAAACTTTTTCGCCCTGTGCTTCATAATCCCTTTGTATGGCGCGCAAGTTCGAAAGTTTATCGCCAATGGCAACAATCTTTGCGTCACGGCTTACCTTAGACAATCTTTCTATGGCAAACTGCTTGCGAGCCTTCCAGGACTCCGACTCCCCCATGTTTTCTACAACAATATCACTTTCTAGAGCAACAAGATCTGCGACCCTATCGCCGAATTCCTTGCGAATATCCGCCTCGGTAAAGTCGGTATCTTCAACCACGTCGTGAAGTACAGTTGCAGCAAGCAATTCGGGGTCATTCGTTATTGTAGCAACAATGGCTACGGCTTCCATAGGATGAATAATGTATGGGTATGCCTTGCCTCGACGCTCGGTATTGGCATGAGCCTTCGTTGCAAAAATCAAAGCTTTGTCAAACAGGTCCGTATTTAAAAATTTATTAGCCATGAGCTTTCAACCTCTAGTGGTACTTTAAAAATACATATTAGCAATCGTAAAAAAAGTCCCTTCTTTAGCATCAATAACAAAAATTGAAATATTCAGCTAAAGAATCGGTTTTCAGGCATGCTTAACAAAAAAAGTTTTTTTCAAAGAAGCTTTTTTTGTTTATATTTAATAAGGAATCAACTGTAGTTTTAGCTACAATCGCATTTTTAAAAGAGGAATAACATGGTTATTACAAAAAGTCAAAATGGCGACACCTTGACTCTTGCCCCAGAAGGTCTTTTGGATACTGCAAATGCACCTGTCTTCGAAGCTGAAATGGAAGCTGCAACAGCAGCAACCAAAGACCTGGTTGTAGATTTTGCAAAGGTGGAATACATTTCTTCTTCGGGTCTTCGCGTTTTGCTCAAGGCCCAAAAGAAGATGAACGCCGGTGGCAATATGCGCCTTACAAATGTCAGCGATAGCGTCAAGGAAGTTTTTGAACTTACCGGTTTTATAGACATTTTGACCATTGTTTAAATGGCTGTTTTTTAACAGAAAAGAGCCGTTCATTGCGAACGGTTCTTTTTTTGTATCAAAAAAGCACCGAGGCTTTTTAATGAGCCTCGGTGCTTTGCTTTTTTGACTAGTTACTTATCTTATCGAGATTCTCTTGACCAGGCTGTTTGAGCCCTTGCGGACTCTCACGATGTAATTGCCTGTTGCCAGGGATTCTAAGCTAACTGTGCCACTTACACTGCGGAATGCCTTGAGCGGGCGACCCTGCATATCAAAGACATCCACCTGTACATTGCTTGCGCCATGAATAGCGAGCTGTCTTCCGGAGAGCGTGATAGACATAAGCTTTTGTGGAGCAGTCCATGCAACAACCGGAGTTTCAGAGCTAGAGGATTCGATATCTTCGGAGCTGGAACTGCTGGATTCAGGTTCGCTGGAACTTGATTCCGGTTCACTGCTGCTAGATTCCGGTTCGACAGAGCTGGAAGATTCTGCTACGCTAGAACTGCTCGGTTCTTCGGAACTGCTAGAAGATTCCGCCTCGCTAGAGGAGCTTGCTTCACTGCTGCTGGATTCTTCAATGCTTGAAGAGCTTGCGATTTCACTCGAGCTGGACTCAGCTTCGCTTGAGCTAGATTCAGCTTCAACAGAGCTGGAAGATTCTGTTTCGCTTGAGCTGCTTGCCACTTCAGAAGAACTAGAGGTTTCGCTGCTGGAACTGAGTTCTTCGCTACTGCTGGAGATTTCAGAACTGCTGGAAGCTACAGAGCTAGAACTAGATTCGCTTGAAGAGCTTTCCACTACTTCAATGGAGCTGCTGGATTCTGCTTCATCACTGGAACTAGATTCAGGTTCACTGCTGCTAGATTCCGGTTCGACAGAGCTGGAAGATTCTGTTTCGCTTGAGCTGCTCGGTTCTTCGGAACTGCTAGAAGATTCTGCTACGCTGGAAGAACTTGCTTCACTGCTGCTGGATTCTTCAATGCTTGAAGAGCTTGCGATTTCACTCGAGCTGGACTCAGCTTCACTTGAGCTTGATTCCGCTTCAACAGAGCTGGAAGATTCTGTTTCGCTTGAGCTGCTTGCCACTTCAGAAGAACTAGAGGTTTCGCTACTGGAACTAAGTTCTTCGCTACTGCTGGAGATTTCAGAACTGCTGGAAGCTACAGAGCTAGAACTAGAGGTTTCGCTGCTGGAACTTTCAACCACTTCAATGGAACTGCTGGATTCTGCTTCTTCACTGGAGCTTGATTCAGGCTCGCTGCTGCTGGATTCTGGCTCAGGAGCTGCAGTCACCTTAATAATTCCAGAAACCGTCATATCAGAATCGACACCAATTACAGTAATAACATACTTATAATCGTGTGTACTTAGTGTTGAATCAACTACACCGCTAATCGTGTAGGTATTGCTCTTTTCATCAAGTACCGCGCCAAGGCCCTTCGGAAGGCTGTCAACGCTTACGCTCTTGATGTTTGCATAGCTGAACACGATCGGTTCGATTGCATTGCCTGCTACGATTTCCTGGTTGAGGCTTGCTTCCGATGCCACAGCAAATACAGGCGCGACTGGAGCATGGGCTACCTTGATTACGCCCTTAATATCCAAATCACCAGACTCGCTGCCAACCGTAACCACATATTCATATTCATGGTCCGTGAGTGTTGAATCAACAACACCACCGATTGTATAAGTCTTGGCATCCTGATCAACTGCTGCACTCAAGCCTTTCGGCAATCCGGCAATCTTGATATTGGTGATGTTTTCATAGTGGAACACAATCGGCGTTATCGCCTGACCAGCAACAATTTCCTGGTTTACAATTTCTTCTGAAGCAGGCGTGAAAGTTGCAACAAGCGGAGCACGGGTCACCTTGATGGTTCCCTTAACTTCGGTATTTTCATCAACGCCGGTCACCTTGATTACATAAGTATAATCATGAGTACCAAGAGCTGCATCTACCGTACCACTGATCGTATAAGTCTTAGCAGCAGTATCCAGCAAAGCGCTCAAGCCCTTTGGCAAGCTATCAACACTAATGCTCTTAACATTTGCATAGCTAAACACAATCGGTTCAATTGCCTGGCCAGCAACAACGTTTTGAGTTGTATTTTCTGCGGCAGGCGTAAACACGGTAGCAACTGGCGTATATGTTTCACGAACAATCTTCATGCCATCGCAAGCCAGGTCATCTATGTACAGGCTATTTGCAGAAGCCGTACCCTTCACTTCCCACTGAAGCTTCACGATATTGGAAACGTTCAAGGTAAATGTTTTTCCCCAACCAGGCTCCTGACCCAAAGACAATACAGGAACAGTGGCTGTCTGCCAAGAAGAAGAACCGTCTACCGCAAACTTATGGTAATTATATTCCGAAAGAGCGCCTTCTTCATCACCCTTTGTAACAGTCTTTAGGTTATGACCAGCCCCCTTATACTTATAGGTAATAGTCTTGCAGCCGGCCATGCCATTATTAACATCCAGACCAAGCGTTACATACGGGTCGTACTTGTTGCCGCCCTGGCTCAACAAAATACCCTTCAAGCCTGCCATATACTTAGAGCCATTGTCTGCTGCATATACAACATCATAGCCTGTAGCGTTCTTCACATTCTGAATAGAAGAAGCACCATTGTCGCCAATATCGGTAAAGGCAAACCAGGTATCCTTGTGGCCTGTGTAGGCAATGCTATCGCCATCTTCAAAGTCGTCAATCAAATTAGCTTCGGTCAAGGCCACAGAAGAACTGCTTGCCACTTCCAAACTAGAAGAACTGGAATTCGGCTTCACGACAGGGTCGCCGCACTTGGAGTAAGAAGACGGGTTAGAAGCCAAATAGCCCTTGACCAGTGTGCCAGAAGTGGTGAGCGAGTTCGTAGAAGAAGAGTTAAAAGCAGCAGTATATTCTGGCACCATAGAAGCAGACCAGTTTGCCCAAGATAGCTGGCGCTGGTCCATCCAGGTTTGCCATTCATTATTGATTGATGTGTAATCTCCATTACCACCACCGTCAGAGGTTCCTGTACCCCATTCAGTAACGAATACGGAATAGCCAGCTTTTATAGCACGGTCAGCATTGTCGCCTTCCGAGTTTGTCTTATGACTTGCTGCATAGTAATGGAAGGTATATGCCACATTATTATCAGCAATCGGATTTCTTGTAGCTTCGTAAGGATACTGGTCAAAATACGGATTTCCAACAACAATCAAATTGTCAGAATTTTTACTGCGAATAACACTAACAATATCCTTAGCATAATCATGCAGAGTATTATTCCAATAAGACACCGCAGCACCAGATCCCCATTCTCCCTTAGGTTCATTGTAGATTTCGAAAATCACATTATCGTAAGCGCCATACTTTTCTGCCATGTAGGCAAAAAAGTCCTGAGGGCCATTCGTTCTACCCTTCTGATTTTCTGCAGTATGGGAATGCCAGTCAATAATGACATAAATATCATTTTTTATGGCCGCAGAAACAACAACATCAACCAAATCTCGCTGAGCAGAAGCGCTATTCATATAGCCACCTGCACAATCTCCACTCCAGCAATTTTCTTCAGTACCAACAGGAATACGAATAATTTCAATATTCATATCCTGAACCATTTTGCTAATGGCACTTTCAGTGTAGAATGCTGTACCTTTTGAATCAACGCTCCAGTATAAGCTCATGCCCTTTACCTGAACTTCGGCACCAGGCGTTACACCCCTACAGGAACCATAAATACGTCCATGATTATCGGCATTCTTACCAGCCATCAACTGGCCATACTGGCTCACAGGACCTACGCGGGTCGGCTTGATAGCCAAGTTGGAACCGGAACCAATATTTATAGAACTAGAACTGATGCCTCCTTGCCACTGATTCCAATTACTAGAAGAACTGGAACTCCAGGAATTATTAGAACTGGAGCTTGTTGTTCCACCATTACTACCACCGCTCAAGGCAATGGGGTTGTTCTTTGCGAATGTGTAGAAATCATTGCCCGGGTCCTTAAGGGTAAGGCCAATAACGCCATCAGAAATACGGGCATTCAAGACGCTTGTACTCAACCATTCGCCATAGTTGTTTTCGGCACCGCCGCCAACGCCGTAACCGTCGTCTGCAATAATCTTTTTGCCACCCATGTAGGAGCTAGCTTGCGCCCAGGTGAGCATATTATTATTGTCGTTTCGAATTCGTTCCTGGTTACCCTGGGTACGTCCACCGGAATTGAAAAGGTAATCCACCTTGCTCTTGTCAAAGTTGTCGTACCAGGATTTAAGGCCTTCGTTCAACCATGGAGAAATGTCAACGCCAATTTTTGCATTAGGCAAAATTCCCTTGATGGCAGCAACGATGTCGTTAAAATATTTACCGGCAAGTTCTGCATCGGGAATGCCACCACCTTTTTGACTGAACCTGTCTTCACGAGCATCTCCAGAAACGGAATACTGGAAAAAGTCAGGTTCAATAAGCCAAACGGAAGGTTCGTTCGTGCCATAATCACTTGCAACGCCTCTTGCAAGATCCTTATAACGGCCTATAATTTCGTCCCAATGGTTTCGAATCAGGTCTGCACCATCGGTACAATGGTTAGGAGTACCCACATCACAGTCGGAGCGGCCATAATGCTTGTCCCATTCGGCAATGATGTAAGCGTAAAAAACAGGGGTCAAGCCCTTTTCCTTACACTTCCTGAGCATTGCACCTTCCCAATAGGTATTGTAAATGTCTCTGGAACCATCACCAGCATACATTGCAATATGGGAAAGACCAGTAAAGTCCGATAGCTTTTGAGCGCCATCCCACATTACGCCGTAATTAAAAGAGCTTTCGCTAAAGGCAGCCATGGCCGGCACGGCCAAAAGCGAAAGGCCTGCTAAAACCTTGCCTAAGATTTTTTTCATTCTTCCTCCTCAAAAGGAAATAAAACACACAGCATAAATATATGATTTACAGATTTATAATCAATACTTTTTTATAGATATATGCTCAAAATTTTCAAAAAGTAAACTAAGCCAAACTCTCTAAAAATTCCTTTACTTTGGAGCCTGCTTTCGCTATGCGAAAGCCCAAGCTCTTGCGCTATAAGTTTTTGTACCAAAAACTTTTCGGAGAGCTTCGCGCAAACACGAATCCCTCCCCCTTCGGGGCTTCGATCTTTAGGCCATAAAGCAAAAAATCGTCGGATTGCTCCGACGATTTTCATTTCTTCCTAGGGAAACTAAGTCAAGGATTACTTCAATGTAATGCGACGTGTAAAGCCCTGGGAGCCAGAACGTACGCGAACAATGTAGCTACCTGTAGGCATTGCTTCGAGGCTTACGGAACCCTGAACGCTACGGAATGTACGGAGCGGACGGCCCTGCAAGTCGAATACATCTACGTCAACTGTTGCACCAGAAATCTGGAGAGTCTTGTGAGAAACGCTCATAGAGACATTCTTCATGAATGCACCAGAAATTGCAGTCGGAGAAATTGTCGGCTTGGCAGAGCTTGAGGAACCAGGCTTTACTGCAGAAGAGCTAGAAGAAGCAGGAACAATCTTCAAGCCATCGCACTTAAAGTTATCTACATAGAGGTAGTCTGGGCTAGCTTCGCCCTTGACTTCCCAGTGGAATGCAGAGACCTGAGCCTTATTCAAGGTAACGGTCTTGCCCCAGCCAGCAGCCTGCTTCAAATCGCTCCATGCGATGTCAGCAGTTGTCCATGTGGTAGAAGCAGGAACTTCTGTAAAGTGACGGTTGTATTCTGTTACAGCGCCCTTGCCATCACCAGCAAGGATTGCCTTGAAGTTGTGGGCAGAACCGATGTAGTCGTAAGAAATTGTCTTGCAGCTAGAAAGATCGTAAGCCTTATCTTCGGTCTTGAGGTTCAAACCAAGAGCTACATACGGATCGTATTCGTTGCCACCCTGTACAAGCTTGATATCCTTGAGGCCAACCATGCCATCAGTACCGTTAGTGCCCGGGAACACAACTACATAGCCACCATACTTTGCGTCTTCTTCATTGGAGATTGTGGATTCGCCCTTGTCGCCTGCGTCATTGTAAGCGAACCAGAAACCACCTGTGTAAGCTTCATTGTTGCCATCTTCGACATCATCAATAAAGCCTGCCGGAATCTCGACACTGCTAGAAGATGCAGGCTTATCTTGTTCTTCGCTAGAAGAGCTTGCCGGATCCTGCACACTAGAAGAGCTATTAACACTGCTAGAAGAAGCCACGCTAGAGCTGGACTTTTCAGAAGAGCTAGATACAGCTGCGCTAGAAACCTTCAAGGAAATCGTAACCTTTTGACCATTGACTGTCAAGGTTTCTTCCAAGGTACCATCCTGCAAGTAGTCTGGAACAGAACCGGAAATGGTTACGGAACCATTTGTAGCCTGCTGAGGAATGTTAAGGAAGTGGAGGTTCCAGGAATCACGGCTATAGGAAGTAATTCCAGTAATTGTGATAGTCTGGATTGCAGAACCCTTTACAACAGTCTGGTTCAGGTCGCCAGTGACCTTCATGCCAGCGGCTACGCTGGAAGAAGATGCAACGCTGCTGGAGCTCTTGACAGAAGAGCTTGAAGCAATGCTAGAGGAAGACTTAACGCTGCTAGAGCTTACCGGCTTGCTGGAGCTAGAAGAAACGGAGCTGGAGGATTTTGCAGAGCTAGAGCTAGACTTTGCAGAGGAGCTGGAGCTTGGTGTTACCACGTTAATGGACATACCATCACACATCACATCGTCAATGTAAAGGTAGTCATACTTCAAGGTAGTGGTAGCAGCCTTTTCTTCGCCCTTCACTTCCCAAGCCAACTTGTTCACGGTGTTCTTGAATTTTGCAAGATCAAAGTGAGTTGCGGCTTCAGCAGTACCCCAGTTACCTTGAACCAAGTCAGCCCAGTCGATGGTCACGGTCTTCCATTCACTCTGGTCAATAAAGCTTGTAGAATGATAGTTGAAATTTTCAACCTTTGTGGACTGAACCTTAAAGTTATGGGCAGCACCCTTGTACTTATAGCTAAAGGTCTTGCAAGAAGTCAAATCGAAAGCGGATTCATCCTTGTTGATGTTAAGACCCAAAGCAATATAAGGAGCATATTCATTTTCGCCCTTTACAAGTTTGATGCCTGTAGCTGCAAGCATCCCCTTGGTGCTGTTGCTGTTATCGGTAGGAACAACCACAGACCAACCTTCTTCACCATCTTCAACAATAGTCTTGTTGGAAATGGAAGACTGGCCCTTATCGCCCTTATCGGTATAGGCATACCAGACACCACCTGTAAAGGCATACTTGTCAAGGTCTTCAAAATCATCAAACATGTTGGTCTTGCCGCCAGAAACGACTCCGCCAACGCTAGAAGAAGATGCAGCGGAAGAAGAAGAATTTACAGCACCAGAACGCCACGGAGCCTTTGTAGCCCAGCTCTGGAGCTGATCGTAAACATACTTACCAGATTCAGAATAACCGCTGTAGCTCCAGTTCTGTGGATTTGTGTAAGAAGACTGGTTTGCAAAAATGGATGCGCTTTCATCCTTGCTATGAACAGACCAGTTGCACCAGGAAATCTTCTTCTGGTCAAGGAAGCTCATCCAAGCATCCGAGCTAGACTTATTATAGCCACCATTACCACTAGCATCCACAGTACCCCATTCCGTTACAAAAACAGTGAGGCCAGCCTGGATTGCATTATTGATTCCGGCTCTATATGTAGGATAACCACTATAAGATCCACCATCCAAAGAATGAGAACCAGCATAGAAGTGGAAAGTATAGGCTACATTGCTATCCTTAATTGGATTAGAAACAGCTTCACCCGGGCGGATAGAGTATTCACTGTTGCCAACGATAACCAAGTTGTCGGTACCACCATTCTGGCGGATCACAGGAATAACCTGGTCGGCGTATGTCTTGATGGAACTCCACATGCCTGCGCCCATAGGTTCATTATAGATTTCAAAAATCACATTGGGGTATTTGCCCCACTTGCTAGCCATAGTCTTGAAGAAGGTCTTTGCATCTTCAGTCTGGGTATGTGCCACATGAGAATGGAAGTCGATAATAACATAAATACCGTTATCAATAGCAGCCTGAATGACGGTTTCGTCAACACTCTGCCAGTTGGCCATGGGTCCACCACCCTTATCGCCACCAACGCCATGTGGAACACGGATGATTTCAATCTTCCACTTGTCCACCAAGCCCTTAATCACGCTTGCGGTGTAAAATTCCGAGGACCAAACGTCCCAGAACATGCTCATGCCCTTCAACTGGACCGGCTGATTGGTCTTTGCGCCATAAAGCATACCATCTTTAGCCTGAAGCTTACCATAGACATCTACTGGACCTGCGGCCCAAAGAGTCGCTGCCAGCAAAAGGCATAAACCAAAGATTTTCTTCATATATGTCTCCTAATATATGTTCTCTAATTTAAATTTATTGTTTACAGACAATTTCGCACCATTTTTTATTGTCAAAACAATAAAATTGTACTAACTGTCAAAAACCAGAATCGGCAAAATTCTTCAATCTAAAAAATAGAACCGAAAAACCAATATTTCTAGCAAAAACTGGTTTACAATTCAGTTTATGTTCCCATAGTGTTCCCTAAGGTTTCTACAGCATAACAAAAAGCCCCGCTTTTTTAGCGGGGCATTCTGCAAGATTTATCTAAACCTTAGAACTTGAAGTCAAAGCCAGCGCCAACGTTGTGGCTTGTACGGTCATAAGAGCGCTTTGTGCCGGTCATTTCATCAACCTTGTGGTAGGTATCGTACAAGGTTTCCATGTAACCAACCTGGAATGCAATCCAATCGGTAAGGCGAACTGCAAGGCCACCACCGATAGAAGTGGAAGGGCTGCCAAAGTCAAGGTCGCTCAGGGCCTTGTCGCTATAGCCGATTTCTGTGCGCATAATGCCAACGGAAAGGGTAAGCATCTTGATTGGGTCAACTTCGATACCGCCAAAGAATTCCTTTTCATCGTGGTGCAAGGCATCTTCTACATTGTTTGCGTAATCTGCGCCCTTGTCAAAGTAATGGGCGTAGCCAACGCTTGTGCGGAGCCAGTCAAGCCACTTTATGCGGCCACCGATAGAAATCTGGGCAGGCAAGTCGCCATCGTCCTTTACGCCGTCTTCGTACTGCGGCATAAAGCTAGAAACCATCGGGTGGATAGTCTTTGTATCGTTCTTCATTTCGATGTTGGTTTCGCCTTCGAACTTGACGCCGATATCGACCTTCTTAAAGTGCAAGTGCATGCCGACTACCGGGGTAAAGCCAAAGCCGTCCTGTTCCACCTTCAAGAGGGTTTCATCGAGTTCAAGCTTTTCGCTCAGGCCAAGCTCCATGCCAGCCTGGGCCGCTGCGCCGTCGAGCATCTTTGCAGTCGCGGTCGGGTTCACTTCGTAAGAAACCTTGTAGGCATTCTTTGCGTAGTTAAAGCGAACGCCAAGAGCCAAAGAAAGAATATCGGTTACCTTGTAGGAGCCGCCAAGGAGGCCCGCGTAAATTGTCGAGGAGCCCTTGAAGTAGGTCTTTGTTTCGTAAAGGTCCCTGTAGGAGAATTCAGCCTTGGGGTCAAGAAGGCCATTCATTTTAAGCATGCCGCCAATGGTAGCTTCGTCCATGCCAAGCTGCGATCCCATTGCAGAAAGCGTTCCATATACAGTCGGGCCTACGAGAGCATCGAGCATCGGCACGCCGTCATCGAATTCAACGGAGCCGCCACCGCCCGAAATAAAGAAGCTACCGAATACGCTCCAGTCGTCATGCTTGTAAGCTACGGTTGCGCTTGGCATTGTCGGGACAAAGGATTCGCCCTCGTACTTGCCAAAGCCCTGAGCCTTGATTTCACGGCCCTGCCAAATGGTCTGCGTGTGGGCAGAAACGTAAAGGCCGTTATCTGCAAAGGCAACGCCAGCCGGGTTCCAGTACACAGCGCCGGACGGGCTTGTAGAAGCGCCCTGTGCAAAGTTACGCACAAAGTCGATAGACTGGTTCGTGTTGTTCATGTAACCGCCGGCAAAAGCGACTGAGGCAAGGCCAAAAGTTACGGCTGCTGTTGTAAGTAAACGCATGGAACCTCTGCAATAAGCATAACAAGTGATATTTTTGTAAAAACTAGATTTGCAAAGGCATTTTTCAAATAGTGAAAATTGTAATCAAAATAAAAGTAAAGACGTTACTGAATGAACGTTCAGTCAATAACGAAACAACGTCGCAAACTTGGCAATTTAAGCAAAATTAACACGAAAAACACGACATGCCGCAGCGAAATAAAGCTTTCCTGTTAGCGACTGCAGCCCGAATGGGTTCGGATTTTTGCGGAGTGAAAAGGGTTGTGAAGTGGTTCTTGAAGCGGATTTTTCACGGAGCAAAAAGCTGAACGAAAACCCCCGAGGGTTTAGCCCTCGGGGGTTATAGCGCAAAGGAGCGACCCCGCGCTTTTAAAAAAGACTTTTAAAAAGGCTTTTGCAAAAGCGCGGGGGAACAGCCAAAAATTACTTGTCTAGGCGAACGCCGATGTGAGCTTCAACAACGTTAATCACGAAGTCGCCAAGCTTTTCGCAAGCGGCGATGATATCCATGTAGTGCACGCCCATCTGGTAATCGTATTTTTGAGCGTTGATGTCGTTGATGTTTGCGTTCTTCAAGCGGGAACGGTAGTTGTTGATTTCATTTTCAATGTTCAGCGACTTGTTGAAATCGACGCGGTGGTCAAAGGTCTCTACGACCTTGCACATGTGTTCCAAGGCCTGGTCGCAAAGCTCGTGCATGTGCTTGATGTGGGCGTACTGTTCTTCGGTAAAGTCGGACGGAGACTTGAACTTGCGATTGATTGCGCGCGCAATGCTATAGACACTGTCGCTAATGCTTTCAATTTCAGAAATTTCGCGGAGCATGGCACGGATCTGCGACTTGCCTTCCGGGCTCAGGCGGCCTTCAGAAACCTTGTTCAGGTAGTTTGCGATTTCGACTTCCATGTTGTCGCTTATGCCTTCGTATTTTTCGATGCGGCTGTAGAGCTTCGTGAACTCGTCCTCGTCGGTCATCGTCAAAAGCTTCGGAATGAAGTTGAACATTTTGCGGGAACGTTCAGCAAACAGGTTGATTTCCTTGCGGGCTTCGTAGAGCGAAAGTTCGGCGGTGCTAAGCATGCCGGAGCTAATGAACTTGAGGCGGAACTCGTCTTCTTCTTCGGCCTTTGCCTTGATGATCTTGCAAATGACGCGTTCCATCGGCTTGATGAACCAGATAAGAATGAGCACGTTCACGACGTTGAACATTGTATGGAAGGCTGCCACCGCGTAGGTCACGCCGTCCTTTGCGGCCTTGACTTCTTCGGCACTTGTCGGCTTGAATGCCGGGTCAAAACCAACGAGCATGCACACGAAGTTGATGAACGGGTGGAACACGATAAGCACCCAGAACACGCCGAACAGGTTGAAGAGCATGTGGGCAAGGGCTGCGCGGCGGGCCTGCGTACTTGCACTAAGCGCAACGACGTTCGACGTAATTGTTGTACCGATGTTTTCACCCATCACAAGCGCGATGCCCTGGTAAATTTCAAGAGCGCCGCTAGAGCAAAGGATCAAGGTAATTGCCATCACGGCGGCAGAACTCTGCACGCACATGGTAAGCACGCTACCGATCAAGAGGAAGATCAAGGTGCTTGCAAAGCCCCAGTTGCCGCATGCCTGCACAAAGCCCTGGATTGCAGGATTGTTGCCGAGGTCCATGCTTGCGCCAGTCGTGCGGAGCGTGGTAATTGCAAAGAGCATGAACGCAAGGCCAAACAAAAATTCGCTAAAGCTCTTGGTGCCGTTCTTTTTGGAGTAGCTTAAAATGATGCCAAGCACAAAGCACGGATACACAAGGTAGAGCATGTCAAACTTAAACCCAAGCACCATGATCCAGCCAGAGATCGTGGTACCGATGTTTGCGCCCATAATGACAGAAATAGCCTGCTTAAGTGTGAGCAGGCCAGCATTGACAAAACTAACTGTAAGAACTGTAGTCGCGGTGGAAGATTGGATTGTTGCAGTAACCGCTGTACCAGTAGCCACACCCATCACGCGGTGTTTAGTCATGGTACCGAGCATGGTACGGAGCGTGTTGCCGGTAAGCTTTTGCAAGCCTTCACTCATGGTCTTCATGCCGAACATCAAAAGCGCAAGGCAACCAAGAAGCGTAAGAACAGAAAGCGTCATGTTCGTGCTAGAAGCCGAAGCCACATGTGCGACCGTATCGGCAGCCTGAGCCACCACGCTAGATGCTGATGCAAGGGAATCGACTGCGTTTGCCGTGTCTTGCACGGAGGCAGCTAAAGTGTCAAAAGTCGAAGCGGCTGAATCCAATTGTTCGGCTGGTTCCATAGGACCTATTCCTATTTAAAGTATAAAATTCGTAAAGTTTGCGTAAAATATAGATAACAAATAAAGTTTATCCAAGGGGGCGGAGCACCGCCCCTCGCTATTGCCGCGCAATTTCCCTTGCAAACTTCAAAATTGTAGCGCGTCAACCGCTACCCCACCCAGCGGGGACACCCCGCAACGCCCCGAACGGCAAATTTTCACGTTTTACAGCAGATTTCCGCTGTTTCACAAGGCAAAAAAGGCCAAAAGTACGGATAAAAGGCATAGTGGCATGCTGTTTTACCCGCCACTTTTAGCCTTTTTCTCAAGGATGTCACCGCAAGATTTGCATTTTGGCAGATAAAAAGCCCCCAAAGCGCCTATTTATCCGCCAAATTCCAAGAAAAAGTTCAAAAAGCCACGAACTTTCAAGTAAATGCGACAATTTTTA
>DCGZ01000019.1:0-7522 GCA_002314675.1 Fibrobacter sp. UBA1765
AATAAACGGGAAACGCCAAACGTTTCCGATACCGATCGCACAACCAGCCGCGATAAGAATAAAGCCTAGACGTGATGCAAAATTTTCTCTTTTTTCCATAAAAGTTCTCTAAAGAAAGGACAAGTCCCTGTTTTACGGTTCAATGTTAGTAAAAAAAGCCAAAAAGTACAAAGGGTACAAAAAAAACATACTTACAAAAGCAGCGTCATTTCTCTCAAGGAGCATCCACGGAGTCATTCTTTTCACACGAGGAACAACTAAACCCAGTCATTTAACCACAAAAACCGTTATTTTTGTGTAAAAATTCATTTTCATTTTCAAAATTAGTTGTAAAAAAATCATTTTTCATAGCACCAAAACTTCGCAGCGTCAAAACTTCACGAAAATTTTTCAATTTTTAACAAGTAAAACACTTTAAACCCCTTGCCACCACGTCAATATTCTCTATATTTGCAATCCAAAAACAAACAAAAATATTTATTTCACCAAAAACATAGAGAAAACTATGGCACAGAACAAAATAAGTGGCGCACAAGTGGTGATCGAATGCCTCAAGCGTGAAGGCGTCGACATCATTTTCGGCTATCCAGGCGGTTCGGCAATTCCTTTGTTCGACGCTTTGCTCGATTCTACAACAATCAAGATGGTTCTTTCTCGCCATGAACAGGGTGCAACCCACATGGCAGACGGCTACGCTCGCCAGACCGGCAAGGTCGGCGTCGTTCTCGTAACAAGCGGCCCGGGTGCAACAAACACCTTTACAGGCATTTATACAGCAATGATGGATTCTATTCCACTTGTTGTTCTTACTGCCCAGACAACTACACCAAACCTCGGTAAGGATGCCTTCCAGGAATGCGACACAAGCGGTATGACATTTGCAGCAGTCAAGCACTCCTTCCTCGTGAAGAGCCCAGATGACCTTCCGCAGGTTATGAACGAAGCTTTCCACATTGCTCGCAGCGGCCGCCCAGGTCCTGTTCTTATCGACCTTCCTAAGGACGTTACCGCAGGCATTTGCACAAAGCCGTTTACAGACGCAACTAACCTCCCTGGTTACAAGATTCCGACATACGCACCGACAGAAGCAGTTGAAAAGGCAGCAGCACTTATCAAGAAGTCTACAAAGCCTCTCTTGCTCGTTGGTCACGGCGCAATGATTTCTGGCGCAGCTCGCCAGGTCAAGGAACTTGCAGAAAAGTTGAACGCCCCGGTTGCAAGCACATTGCTTGGCCTTGGCGTGTTCCCGGCAAGCCACGAACTTTCCCTTGGCATGCTCGGTATGCATGGTACAGTTTACGCAAACAAGGCTGTTCTTGATTGCGACCTTATCATGAGCATCGGTTCCCGTTGGGACGACCGTATTACCGGTAAGCTCGACGTATTCTGCAAGGACGCTGTAAAGCTCCATATCGATATTGACCCAGCTGAAGACGGCAAGGTTTTGCAGCCAGACGTATTCATGTGCGGCGATGCAAAGCTTGTTTTGGAACAGCTCCTCCCGCTCGTAGGCAAGCTCGATTCTAATGAATGGGTTAAGACCTGCCAGACTTGGAAGAAGCGCTTCCCGCTTACATACCCGAAGCAGGGCGGTCTCCGCATGCAGCACGTTATCCATACCCTTTGGGAACTTACCAAGGGTAAGGCAATCGTTACTAGCGACGTTGGCCAGCACCAGATGTGGGTTGCCCAGTTCTTCAATGTTGAAAACCCACGCCAGCTCCACAACTCCGGTGGCGCAGGTACCATGGGCTTTGGTTTCCCAAGCTCCATCGGCGCATCTTTTGGCAACACAACCGGTTGGCCGGTTTGCTGCTTCGCAGGTGACGGTGGCTTCCAGATGACAATGGCCGAAATGGCTACAGCTTGCATCCACAAGCTCCCAATCAAGATTTTCGTGATGGACAACAAGTTCCTCGGCATGGTTCGCCAGTGGCAGGACCTCTTCTATGACAAGCGCTACTCCGCTGTGAACATGGAAGGCAACCCGGACTTCGTTAAGTTTGCAGAAGCATACGGCGCACTCGGTCTTCGCATCAAGCGCGGTGCAGATGCAGAACGCGTAATTAAGAAAGCTCTCGAATACAATGACGGCCCGGTTCTCATTCACTGCGAATGCGAAAAGGAAGACAACGTATTCCCGATGATTCCGGCAGGCGCACCGATCAGCTCCATGATCACAGAACCGCCGAAGACTCAGCTCGAAAAACCAACAGGGAGCACCTAATATGTCTCAGAATCATTTTGCACATTCCATTAGCCTTCTCGTGGCAAACCGCCCGGGCGCACTTGTTCGCATTGCACTCGTGTTCTCCCGCCGTGGTTACAACATCGATTCCCTTGTGGTTTCCCCGACTTTGGATCCTGAATTCAGCCGCATGAACATTGTTGCCCGCGGTAATCCAGAAATCCTTATGCAGATCATTAAGCAGCTCGAAAAGCTCGTTGATGTTGTGCAGGCCAAGGACCACACAGACATGAACGTTGTTGAAAAGGAACTCGCACTTATCAAGGTGCGTTGCAAGCCGGAACAGCGTACAGAAGTTCTTCAGCTTTGCGACCATTTCAAGGCTATCACTGTGGACATGACCGAAAATTCCATGATCATCCAGATTACCGGTAATACAGACAAGATCGATGCTATGCGCAGCCTCTGCACAAAGTTCGAAATCGTCGAATATATCCGCACTGGTAAGGTCATTATGCTTCGCGGAGAAGACAGAACCTAGTTCAGAAAACAGAACGGCGGCCTAGCCGCCTACAGAGAACAGAATACAGAAATAAGGTAATTGCAACTATATACGTTTGCTGGATTACTTCACTTCGTTCGTAATGACAGGGCTAAATGAATTGTCATTGCGAGCCTAGAAGGCGAAGCAATCTAGGACAGTTGTAATTACGAATTCTCCCGTTCTTGTATCTAAAGAAGAGCTTGCAGAAATGCAGGCTCTTCTTTTTTATTTCTTAATCACGCTCGCGATAATGCCACAGGCAAGAAGCGTCGAAATTACAGATAAACTAAACACGGTAGAAATCTCATAGAACTCGGCAGCCATCATTTTAACGCCGATAAAACCAAGCACGAGCGACATTGCGTATTTCAACTTGTCAAATTTCACAAGCATTGCTGCAAGCGCAAAATACAAATGGCGAAGTCCAAGCAAAGCCATTATATTCGATGTATATACAATAAACGGATCGCGTGTAATTCCAAAGATTGCAGGAATTGAATCGACCGCAAAAAGCACATCGGATAATTCAATAACAATCAACGCGACAAACAACGGTGTAAAAAATAGGCGACCATTTTCTTTAACAAGGAATTTGCCGTTCAGCGTACTAGTCATGGGCAAAAAGCTGCGCGCAATTTTTACAATCACATTATCTTCCATGGAATCATCGCCAAAGTCACCAGAAGACGAAAAGAACATCTTGACCGCGCTCACCAAAAGGATAAAGCCAAAGACATACATGATCCATGAAAAATTATTGACTAGCGCAACGCCTCCTAAAATAAAAATGCCACGCAAAACAATGGCTCCGAGCACGCCTAAAAAAAGAACATGATGCTGAAATTTATTTGGTATTTTAAAGTAGGCAAATATCGCAGACATCACGAAAATATTGTCAAGCGAAAGTGACTTTTCAATGATATAGCCTGTAAAGAATTCCAGAGCAGCTTCGCTCCCCTCTACAGCTCCATTGGGGCCTAGCAAGATTTCATGGTCATACAAAAAGTACACGACGACATTAAAAAGCATCGCCATGGCGATCCATGCAAAAGTCCATTTCAATGCCTTTGAAACAGAAACCGTATCATTTTTCCGGTGAAATACGCCAAGGTCAATCGCAAGCATAACGCCAATAAAAGCCAAGAAAAGAATCCAGTATAGCATAATAGCAACATACCATTTGAAAGCCCTTGTAAAAAGAGTTAATTTGAAAATATGCTAAAGCCACCAAAAACACATTATTCTATTTTATACACAATGTCTATTATGGGAAATTTGTCTTTTAAGCATATTTTTGCGCTTATTGCCACATTGGCGTTTTTTTGTGCTACCCCGCTCTGGGCAGAAAACGCGACATCAACTACAGAAACAGACTTTTTCCCGCATACGCCAACGACCGAAAAATTCAACGAAACTTGGAGCTACCTGTTCGTTTTTGATAACGGCACAAAGGCATACGTAAACTATGCCACCCTGCACGTGCCGACTTCGGGTCGTAAAATTGGCGTGGACATTTCTTTTTGGAATTTCAAGGGCAAGTCCTATTCCGTTGGCCGTCAATACCCGCCAGAACGCATGGTAACAGACAAGGCCGGCAAAAAAATCGATATCAAGGGTGAATACGCTCTTGAAAAATTGCCAGGCAATGGCCACCGAGTGTACTTTACAGCGCACAAGAACGGCGACTTCCATTTGGACTTGACTTTCGAAAGCGCAGCCACCGGTGGAAAGCTTGCAAGCAATACAGTAAAAATTGGGAACGATACCTTTACCGAAATTTTGCACATTCCATACGGCAGGGTGTCTGGTAAAATTGCATACGGTAACGACACCCTTGAAGTCAAGGGATATGGCCTTATGGAACATTCCTACCAGACTGCTCAGGCAATAGATATTGCAAAGCGCGTTGTTACTTTTGCACGCAATTCCAGTGCAGAGCCATTTGCCGGGAAAGTTGGCATTGATAAAAACGGCAAACCATTTGGCTATGCAATCAAGCAAAAGCAAATTTTGACACCCGTAAAGTTTACCGTAGACGGCGCAGACTATGATGGAGAAAAGTTCCCAAAGGGCAAGCTTGAAATTGAATGGAACGATGGCACAAAGACCGCTATCGACGCAAGCAAAACCCAGCAGAAATTTTCACTGCTAGAAAACTTTGACGGCTGGCTCGCCAAGAAAGCGGCAAAGATCATGATGGGCGGCGAACCGTTCTTTTACCGTGGTCGCACAAAAGACGAAACAGGCAAGAACATTGACTGGAGCATTTCTGGACTATGACACTTTTTAGGCCCTGTATAGATATTCACGACGGCAAGGTCAAGCAGATTGTGGGGAGTTCCCTTTCTGATTCTGGTGCTGGCCTTAAAACGAACTTTGAATCCGAGCATTCCGCAGGCTACTTTGCCGAAATGTACAAGCGCGATTGTGTAAAGGGCGGTCACGTGATTATGCTCGGCAAGGGCAATGTAGAAGCAGCTAAAGAAGCTCTTGCCGCATACCCAGGTGGCTTGCAGGTTGGCGGCGGCATTACAAATGAAAACGCACAACAATACCTGGATGCAGGAGCCAGCCACGTGATTGTTACAAGCTACCTGTTTGTTGATGGCAAGCTCGACAAAGATAGGCTCGAAGCAATGTTCAAGGTAACTGGGAAAAAGCACCTGGTTCTTGACCTTAGCTGCAAACGCACAAGCAGCAATCCGCCTCGCTGGAACGTTGCCACAAACCGCTGGCAAACCCTTACGCCTACAGAAATCACTGCAGAAAGTTTAAAGGAACTGGCGAACTACTGCGATGAATTTTTAATTCACGCAGCAGATGTCGAAGGCAAGCAACAGGGCATGGACGAAGAACTTATCAAGTTCCTTGCGGAAAACAGCCCGATCCCGGTGACATACGCAGGCGGCGCAAAGAACCTTGACGACCTGTACCGTTGCAAAGAAATTTCAAATAATAAAGTGGACCTTACAATTGGTAGTGCCCTTGATATTTTCGGGGGTTCTGGAGTAAAGTATAATGACTGCATTACGTTCAACAAAAGTCAACGCTAAGACCGATGTTCTAGACACTCGTCCGGGCATTTTTGGGCGCACCGTAACAAGTACGTTCCGTAAATACTGGGGCATAAAGCACAAGCCTCCAGGAAACATCCGTACCTGCTGGATTCCACCGATTGTATTTGGCTCCGTTTTCTTGAACTTGCCAAAACTTTTGTCACTACGCTTTTTCCTTAAAAAGGAACGCAAGGCACGCCTTGCAAAAGACCCTAAGGATATTAGCGTTCTTTACTATGCCGACTGCCTTGATGAAACAAACGGCATTGCAAACAACTTGCGTAACGTAATTCCGTACATGCGTTCTCACGGAATGAAAGCAGGCCTCATGGGCAACGTTTTTAACACTCGTCCTTGTGGCGTTGTAGAAAACGGCTACTGCATTTTGCTCCCGCGCATGTTCAGCATGGAGCAGCTTGGCTATGCAAACAGCGAACTTGCAATCCCTCGCGTAGGCCCGGTACTGCGCCTTTTGAAGCGCTACCCGATCGATGTCATTGAACTTGAAACCCCGAGTCCAGGTGCATGGTTGATTTGCTTCTGTGGCATGGTTGCAGGCATCAAGGTCATGAGCCATTACCGCACCGACGTTCCGCAGTACACAAGAACGCTTGTGAAGGCTAAGTGGATGCACTATTACGTGCTCAAGCTCATGCAGATTTTCTACTGGATGGCTCGCCCGGTAATTAGCCCTTGCGACGACTATTCCAATGCGCTTGTAAACGAACTGAAGGTTCCAGAAAAACAAGTCCGCTTAATGCCGCGAGGCCTCCCTCTTGAAAGATTCCAGCCAACAATGCGCGGTCAGGGAATTTGGGAAAAGTTCGGCTGCACCCGCGAACAGCGCCCAGTTCGTTTTGCGTTCATCGGTAGAATTTCCAAGGAGAAGAATCTTGAATTCTTGAATAGCGTTTGGAAAAAGTTTGCAGCAAAGCATAACGACGTTGAATTGATGTATGTCGGTTACGGCTGGTACCTTGAAGAAATCAAGGCAGAATATGCAAAGACAGATGTTAAGGACAGCGTCCATTTTGCAGGCGAACAAGGCGGCGAAACACTCGCAGGCTTGTACGCAGATGCAGACTTCTTCCTGTTCCCGAGCACGACGGACACATTCGGAAACGTTGTTGTTGAAGCAATGTCTACAGGAACTCCAGCACTTGTAAGTAACTACGGTGGCCCGCGCGATATCGTTGGCAGCGAAAAGCACGGAAAAATCTTGCCAATCGAAGAAGACAAGTGGCTTGAAGCTCTTGAAGAATGCCGCAAGTTGAAACTCGAAAACGAACAAGCTTATGAACAGATGCGTAAGGATTGTCACGAACGAAGCACTCGCTACACTCTTGCAAACGCAGCCAAGGCACAGTTCGACTACTTCCATGAAATTGTCAAGGAAGCGTATAAGATCTAAGGATCTAGGATCTGGGGGCTAGTGGTTAGACGAGAGAATTGGGTAATTCAGAATTAAGAATTCAGAATGCAGAATTAGGAAGGCCGAATTAGGAATAAAATGTCATTGCGAGGACCCTTAGGTCCGTGGCATTAACTAAACGTGAGTGTGCTCGAAGTGAGCAAAGCGTATGCTTGCATAAACATTTTGCGAACGAGCTACTTCTATGCCGAAGGCATGCATGCGCAAGCATACAATGTTAGTTTAGTTAACGCGCCTTTGGCGCCCGTAGGGTGAGCAGGGCTCTGGCCCTGTGAAACAATCTAGAATATCAAAATTTCAAT
>DCGZ01000019.1:7670-40618 GCA_002314675.1 Fibrobacter sp. UBA1765
AAGCACCGAAGGTGCGTACCTAATTTCTGGCTCCTGTATTCTGTCTTGCATCTGATTTTGTCATCACGAGCAACGCGAAGTGATCCAGAACATTGCCCTGGATGGCCGCGCTTCGCTCGCCATGACACCGGTAAGCTACATTTTCTGCCGACAGCCTACAGCCGACTGACTACAACATTTCCTCTAGGCGCACAAGCGCCGACCTCATACCTCAAGCACCGAAGGTGCGTTCCTCATCTCGATTCCTGGATTGCCGCGCTTCGCTCGCAATGACAAAAAAAAAGTATAACTTCTGCCGACAGCCTACAGCCGACTGACTACAACATTTCCTCTAGGCGCACAAGCGCCGACCTCATACCTCAAGCACCAAAGGTGCGTTCCTCACTCCTCAAAGTGAGCGTAGAGAACGACTTCACACCTCAAGCACCAAAGGTGCGTGCCTCATACCAGTCTTCTGTCTTGCATCTATTTTCTGTATAAAAAAGAGGCCTGATTTCGTTATTGGAATCAGGCCCCGGGGATTGGGATTGGGTGTTCCCAAATATTAGATAATTTTTTTATAGTTTGGTAGGGCTTTTAATAAAGAAAGTCTTGAAAGTGTTCTCAAGGTGTTCTCTAGTTTAGAAAAAGCTTTTTGACGTAATTTGACTATGTAAAATAAGAGTTTTCTAAAGCTGAAAGTGTTCCCAAAAATAAAGAAAATTTTTATAATTAATGAAAATTTAAGAAAATCATCCAAGAACCTAAAATCGGGTTTCTTGCATCTTGTTTCTGAATTATGAACGTTTTTGCCTATTATAATTATCGGAAGTACCTTCAGGATTACTACGAGTATCGTAAGTCGGTACACAAGTATTTTTCGTATAGGTCTTTTGCACAAAAAGCAGGGTATTCCTCGTCTGGCTTTTATTTGGATCTTGTCAAGGGCCGTAAGTCCTTGACACCGCAGATGCTTCCTAAGTTTATCGATGCTCTTGGCTTGAATGAAAAAGAAGCTAAGTACTTTACCTTGATGGTAGACTTTACGCATGCGACCTCTGCAGATTCCAAGCAGCAGATCTTTGACCAGATGTCGGAGCTTTTGCCTCGCTCTGTCCGTACCTTGACAAAGAAGCAGCAGGAATATTATAGCAAGTGGTATTATGTAGCCGCCCGCGAAGCTTTGGCCGTTATTAATGTTGGCGAAGACAATATTGCTGACCTGGCCTTGTTCTTGAACCCAAGTATTTCTGTTCCGCATGCAAAGCAGGCTATAAGGCTTTTGCTTGACCTTGAACTTATTGAGCTTGGCGAAAACGGCTTTTACCGTGCAGCCCATAAGACTATTTCCAGCGGTAGGGAAATTGCGCCTTTGTTTGTCCATGGATTCCAGAAGCAAATGATGGACCTTGCAAAGGATGCGTTAGACAATTTTAGTACGGAACGCCGTAACGTTAGTTGCACGACGATGAGTGTTTCTGCAGAAGGCCTTGAACGCATTATCCACAAGATTGACATGTTCCGAAAGGAGATTGTGGAGATCGTTCGCTCCGATGAGGGCGAATCCATGGTCTGCAACCTCAATATTCAGTTCTTTCCGCTATCTAAGGAACACTCTAAAGCCTCTAATGATTCTACATTGGAGGGTGATGATGAAAAATAATAAGCTTTTTTCGCTTTTTACCGTCCTTGTAGTATTGAGCGCTGGGTTTATTGCTTGCTCCAGGGATGATGTCGCTGGTACGGCTACTGATACGGAAAATACGGTAGCCATAGCTGGTGTTGTAAAAACGTCCGGTGGGGTGGCTGCTCGTAGAGCTTCTGTGCAGATGATTTCTGGTGCTAGCAAGTTTGGTGACAAACCGGTAGTGCAAGAAGCCGTTACTGATTCTGTGGGCGCCTTTGTTTTTGACACTGTTGCCGTAGATACCTTTAATTTGCTTGTTCAACTGGAAGATTCCTCGGAAATAGCTTTTGAGGCTTCTGTGTCTTCGGACCGCCTTGGCGAAAAATTTGAAATTTCTGTAGACAAGCCGGCTATTGTTTCAGGGACCTTTAATTATGCGGACTATCTTGAAGAAGTCACCATTGGTTCTGGCTTCAAGCTTTCTGTACTTGGTACTGGTATAGAGCAGTCGGTATTGGCTGGTGACACGTTTGCGTTTGCCTTGCCGGCTGGGAACTTTAAGCTTGCGTTCTCGCCAAATGATGAGGCTGTTGTTCAAAAGCTCCGTGATCTAGATTATCCGGATTCCTTAATTTATCTGCAAATATCGGCGGAACTTGCCTCTAATGACACGTTGCATCTTGGTGATGTCCGCTGGGTAATGGGCGAAAAGCCCGTGAATGCCTGGAAGGATTCTAGTCGAATTTCTGGATATGTGGTAAATTCAAAGAAAAAGGCTGTTGCCGGGGCTGCGGTACGCCTGGTTACGGATATTTATGGATTTGAATTTGCTGCCGGCGTGACGACAAGCACTGCAGAAAATCTCGTGTATACAGATTCCAATGGTTATTGGTCGCTTCCGTTCCCGACACAGGTGCTTTATGATAGCTTGAGAGTCGAGGCAACCGCAGCCGATGATTACATTGCTGTTTCTAGGTTTATCAAGGTTTCTGAACTAAAGAAGAATGAAGGAAAGAACATTTCTTTAGATTCTTTAAAGCTTGCAAAGACTGCTTCGCTCAATTTGGAAGTGCGCCTTGTGATAAATAAGGAAGATTCTACACAGACCGATAATTGCCTAATGAATGGTATTATTGTAGGGCTTGTAGGAACGGACAGGTTTACGCGCATAGTTACATGTGACCAGGCTTTTTTGAGCGGCCTTCCGGTTGATGAACATCCGCTTGTCTATTACACTTCTGACATGGCGGTATTGAGCGCTCTATGGGAACGCGATGCAAAACCCGAATCGTACTTGACGTTTGTACGCTTTGTGGGGCTAGCTCCGAATGATACGCTAGAACGGCAAATTGTTACTTATACGCCTCCTACTTTATAGGAATTGCAAAAAGCTGCTTGAAAAGAGCGGCTTTTTTGTTTTGCACTCTAGGAGTGTTTTATGAAAATTCTATCTTTTTATTTGAAAAATTTACAAGAGGTCTAATATGACGTTTGAAGAAATGTTTGCGCTCGCTTGTGACCGCAAGAAGACTATGCCAGAAGGCAAGAGCACTACGGAACTTTTTAAGAAGGGTCCGCACGGCATCGGCAAGAAGCTTGTTGAAGAAGCTGCCGAAAGCTGGATGGCGGCTCGCTTTGAATCCCGTGATGCTCAGTGCCTTGAACTTTCGCAGGTTCTCTACTATGTAGCCTGCATGATGGCAGAAAAAGGTCTCACCCTCGAAGAAGTGTACGCTAAACTATGATTAAGGTTGCTCTCCCGAACAAGGGCATGCTCTTTGAGCCTACCCAGGAACTTTTGAAGGCTTGTGGTTACAAGGCCTCTAAGCCGTACAAGACTTTGACCCAGATCGATACCAAGAACGGTATTGAATTTTTCTTCCTTCGTCCAAGCGACATTCCGATGTACGTTGGCAAGGGTATCATTGACGCTGGCATTACAGGCATTGACTTTAATGCAGAAGCTAAGAGCCCGGCTGTTAAGGTTCTGGACTTGCCGTTTGGCGCAAGCAAGATGTGTGCTGCGGTTCCTAACGAAAGCCCGATACAGTCCCTTGAAGAATTGAAGGATTCTACAATCGCAACAAGCTTCCCGAACATTGTGGAAGGCTACTACAAGAAGCCGATGAATTTCGTTGTGCTCGAAGGCGCTGTTGAAATTTCTGTAAGCCTCGGTGTTGCCGATGCCATTGTGGACGTTGTTGAAACTGGCACGACTTTAAAGCAGGCCGGTCTTCGCATTGTCGGCGAACCGCTCTTCCGTAGCAATGCGGCTCTCTTCTGCAATCCGCAGAAGCAGGACCTTGAAGAAGTCAACACTCTTATCCGTCGCATTCAGGGCAAGCTTGTTGCTCAGTCCTACATGATGATCGAATACGACTGCCCTGCAGACGTTCTTGATAAGGCTGTAGCTCTCACTCCGGGCCTCGATGCCCCGACTGTTGCTAAGCTCCATGGTCGCGACTGGTATTCCGTGAAGGCAATGGTTCCGCAGGAAGATGCTAACGCCATTATGGATAAGCTCTGGGATGCCGGCGCACGCAGTATCTTGCTCTTCGGTATCAAGAGTGCCCGCATTTAAAAACTGAACTGGGCTATGGATTCTACAGCTTATATCGCTCGCCAACCTATTCTAGACCGTAAAGGACAGCTCTTTGCATACGAGCTGTTGTTTAGGCATTCTAAGAAGAGCGAGGCTGCCGTAGTCCAGAATGGTATAACTGCTACGGCCAATGTCATTGAAAATGCAATGAATAGCGTTGGCCTGATGGAACTGCTTGGTTCGGTGAAGGGCTTTATCAACTGCAATAAGGAAATGCTTATTGGACAGCTTCCGGCCCTTCTTGACCCGAACTGGTTTGTCCTTGAAATTCTTGAAGATGTCGAACCTGACGAAAACGTTGTAAACGCGGTCATTGGCTTTAAGCGCAAGGGGTTTGAAATTGCCCTTGATGACTTTGTGTTTACCGCTGACAATTGTGAAAAGTTTGCGCCGCTCTTCCCGTATGTTTCGTATGTTAAGATAGACCTTGTAGAAAATACAGCTGCTGCAAGAAACGCCGCTGTAAGTTTCTTTAAGGAAAGACACATTGAACTGCTTGCTGAAAAGGTTGAAACTGCCGAAGAGTACAATGTTTGCCTTGAGGCTGGCTACGATTATTTTCAAGGCTATTTTTTTGCTAAGCCGGAGGTTGTTACAGGGCGTTCCATACCGACTAGCGCCTCCGCTCTTTTACAGTTGATGCGTGATTTGCGCTATGAACCAAAGCTTGAAGACTTTGCAAAAAAAATAATGAAGTTCCCGGAAGTAGAACAGTCGTTGCTTCGCTATGTTGAAGGCGCTAAGACTGCAAAGCGCACTCCCATTACGACTGCTAGGGCTGCTTTGGAATGGATTGGCCTAAGAAACGTGCATGCATGGCTCATGTTGCTTTTGTATTCGCGTTCTGTGGCTGGCTCTACGGCGTTCCAGTCGCCTCTTTTTAGGAGTGTTTCGCATAGGGCAAAGTTCATGGAGAACCTCGCTTTAGAGATCGCCCCTAACCATCCGAATTTTTTTGCAGATGCATTTATTGTGGGCGTGCTCAGTCGTATTGACGCATTTGTAGATGTGCCAGTTGCTGAAGCCCTTGATAAAATTGTGATTGCTCCTGAAGTTCGTGAAGCGATTACCGAGCACAAGGGGCCTCTCGGCTTTTTGCTCCGCCTTGCAAATGCTGTTGAGTCTGATGACAGGGAAGAGCTGGACGTGTGTATGCACAAGTTGTTCGTAACACCGCAGATGCTGCAGAAGAGTTTGCAGTCTGCCTTTGCCTGGGCCAATTATGCATGAGCCGCAGAGTCTTGAACAGCTTGTCGCTGAATTTTCTTCGCTCCCTGGTATTGGTGCGAAAACGGCACGTAGGCTTGCGTACCATATTTTAACGCGTTCTAAAGAACAGGTGAATCGTTTTGCGGAGCGTCTGGTTAGCGCTTCTGAAAAAGTACATCCGTGCCCACGTTGTAGGCTTTATACCGACGAGGAACTCTGCCCGATTTGTAGAACGCGTTCTTGCGCAAAGGCGATTTGCGTTGTCGAAAAGTCCTCTGATGTGCAGCCTTTTGAACGTTCCGGAATTTTTAAGGGGTTGTATTTTGTGTTGGGTGGGGTGCTATCGCCGCTTGATGGCGTTGGTCCAGAACAGCTGCACTTGAACGAGCTTGTTGCGCGTGTACGCGATGAAAATATCGAGGAATTGATTTTGGCCCTTGGGTCTAGCCCGGAAGCAGAAAGTACGGCTCTTTTGATAGGAAGGCTTTTGGAAAGCTTGCCTGTGAAATGTACTCGACTTGCTCGCGGCATTCCCATGGGGAGCGATCTTGAATTTGTTGACGAAGTTACAATGCTTAGAGCTTTTGAAAGCAGAGGTGCCCTATGAAAAATGAAAACAACAATGCCCGCGAAGTTGCTGGCGTAAAGCTATTTTCTGTAAAGTTCGTTAAGAGTGCTACAAAGCTTTCTGAATTGCCCGAGGAAAGGCTTCCGCAAGTTGCCCTGCTTGGGCGCTCGAATGTAGGAAAGTCTTCTTTGCTGAATACGCTCTTCGGTGTGAAGAACATGGTCAAGGTCAGTTCTACTCCGGGTAAAACCCAGGAACTGAATTTTTTTGCCGTTAACGATGCCTTTTATATTGTAGACTTGCCTGGTGTCGGCTATACACGAGTCAGTTATAAAAAGCAGGAACAGATGGCGGAATCCATTCGCAAGTATATTGAAGGCTCCGAAGACTTGAAGGGCGTTATTTACCTTGTTGACATTCGCCACTGTGGTACGCCAATTGATGAGGAAACGATCAAGGGTATTCGTGCGGCCGGGCGCCCGGTATTAATCGTAGCAAGCAAGCGTGACAAGGTGAATCAGTTTGAATGTGCAAAGAATTGCAAGATTATCCAGGAAAAGTTTGGCCTTGAGTCTTTGCCCATTACAGTCAGCTCTTTAAAGAAAACCGGCATTGCCGAATTGTGGTCGGAAATTTTGTCTGTTGTCGCCGAGGCTAGATAGCGATGAAAAAATCCGAATTGACGCTTATTGGTAAAATTTTCGAAAAGGGTGGTAACGCATTTTTGCAAACCACTCCTGGAAAACTTTTTGCCTTGTTCGTTAATTCGCTGGTCTCACTTTTTGATGACAACAGGAACTTGCGCACGGACTTGCGCAATGTCATGATGCAGACGTTCTTTACGGGTGTCGAAGTGTTCCCCGTATTGTTCATCGTGGCTACATTGTTTGGCTCGGTTGTGATTGTGGAAGTCATTTCCATTATGAGCAAGATGGGCTTTGGAAGCGTTGTCGGGAGCGTCCTTTCGGCTGTGATCATCCGTGAACTTGGACCTATCTTTACGGCCTTCCTTATTGCCGGTCGAAGCGGTTCGGCGCTTACCACGATGATTGGCGGCATGCAGATAAACTCTGAAATAGATGCGCTTTCGTCCATGGGTGTTAACCCCGTGCGATTCCTTGTGATGCCCGCCCTGTTTGGCGGATCGATTGCTGTGTTCATGATGAACATCTGGTTTAGCGTCTGTGCTATCGGTGGCGGTTTTTTGGTCGGTAAGGGGGCGGTCCTTTTTGCGGGACAGGTGATGAACGTCCAGTTTACCTGGGACTTCCTCTTTTCGTCCATTTTGCAAGCCTTGAGCGTTACGGACTTTATCATGCTCGTTATTAAGCCGCTAGTCTTTGGAAGCATCATTGTCTTGAACGCGTGCTACCAGGGCTTTTGCGTAAAACGCGATATTCGAAACCTTCCAAAGGCGACTTCGAGATCTGTCATTTATTCTTTTTTGTACATTGTAATTGCCGATGCCTTTTTCGCGGCACTTTACTTGGTTGAATATTTGGGTGAACTTAACAAGATTATTTAAGATACCATGAATGCACTGCGTATAGAAAACATGAACTTCAGCTTGAATGAAGTGGTCTCCTTGGATAAAATCAAGAAGAACTTTTCTTACCGTATGACGCATTTGGAAAAGAGTGGCAAGAACAAGGTGCTGGTTGAAAGAAGCATTCTTGAAAATGTGAATTTTCAGCTTGGCCTTGGTGAAACAATGTGCATCGGAGGCCCTTCTGGACAGGGAAAGAGCCTTTTGCTCAGAATCCTGGCAGGGCTCGAAGCTCCAAATTCTGGCAATCTCTACTATTTTGGTGAACATATTCCACGAGAAAAACATACGGCCTTGCAGATTGCGTCTCGACAGGTCGGCATGGTGTTCCAGAACGGAGCCTTGATTTCGAATTTGTCTGTGCGCAACAATGTAGCTTTGCCTTTGCGCTACCATAAGCGCGGTACGGAAGCCGAAATTGCAGAACGCGTGAACATGGCGCTTGACTTGATGCGAGTGCGTGAAGAAGAAGATAAGTTCCCGTTCATGCTGAGTATCGGTATGCAAAAGCGCGTTGCCATAGCACGAGCATGGGTTATGGACCCTCGCTTGCTATTGATGGACGAACCGACCGCTGGTCTTGATAACTACAACCGTCGAAACTTGCTTCCGCTGATAGACAATATGCGTACGCTTTTCAAGACTTCGATCATTATTGTGACACATGACTTGATGATGGCGCAGGAACTAGGCTGTAAAATCTGCTTCCTGGAAAATAGAACCCTGACGGAACCGCACTATTTTGATTATTGGTTGCATTCCAAGGAACTTTTTGCGCAGCAGTTCTTTAGGGATTTACGTAACCGCGGTGAAAATATCTAAATTTGTACTAAGATGCGACCGATAAAACATATCAACTGGATGGAATTTTCTGGACTCCTTGTAGGGGTGTTCTTGTCGGCTGCCGTCATTATTTTGGGCATTTGCCTTTATGCGAAGCTTTTTAGCTCCGGCATGATCGGTGTCGAAGAGTACAAGCTGACTAGCCATTTTGAAAAGGCCATGGGTCTAAGTGAAGGCACCAAGGTACAGATTAGCGGTGTCGAAGTCGGTCGTGTTTCAAATATCAAGTTGGAACAGAACGGGGTGCTTATGGAATTTACGATTCGTAAGCAGTTCCAGAACTGGATTACCGACAGTGCCACGGTTTTTGCGATACGAGACCAGAACGTTATTTCTAGCCGTGTTATTAACATTGATGTCCGAAAAATGGGACGAGTGTTGGAAGATGGCGAAACGCTTGTTGCTGGCCAGGCCCAGGATATTGAAACAATGCTTGAAACCGTTGACAACCTGTTGCACCGTGTTGGCGACCTTGTCGATGTGGCCGATACGATTGTAACGCTTGTCATGGATACCGGGACTACTATCGGCGCCTTGCTTGGTTCAAGGGCGCTGTACGACAACTTGAATTTGCAGCTTGCAAGGCTTGACAAGATTACCGGTGTTGGTACGAGGCTGCTTGTAGAACTTGATGGAACGTTGCCTGGGCTCCTTGACCGTACCGGCGTATTGCTTGGCGATGTCCAGGGCCTTGTAACGCAGATGAGTGGAATGCCAGAAAAGCTTGACAATGTCTTTGGCAAGGTTGACGGCATGTTCGGCAAGGTTGATAATACCTTTGGCAAGGTTGATGGCATGATTGGCCACATGGAAGGCCTGGTCAACAATCTTGACGGTGTTACCAACGCTCTTAATGGCTTTATTGAAGTCGGTGCGCAGACTCTGCAGAATGCAGACGACATGGTTGACGGAATTTCGAACATGTGGATTATCAGGCGCACGATTCCGGGCAAGGATACGATTCCGCTTTCTGTGGAGACGCTATGGTAAATACGCTAAAGCGCTTGTTACTTGCGGCCTTGCTGCTTTCTTGCTCTGCGTTTGCGTCGGAATCAGGGCGCATAGCCTACCGAGCTCAAAAGCTTTTAAGCGGTGGTCGCTTTGCTGCCGCCTACGATGCCTATTCCATGGCTCTTCTTGCAAGTCGCAAGGAATCCGATTTGCTTTCTGAAGCACGCGTTCTGCTTTCCATGGCTCAGATTCGTATCAATAGCCTTGATCTTGTACTCGCGGACTCCCTGCTTTCTGTGATTAGGGAACCATCGTTAGATGCTGTTACGCGAGTCGCTGTTACCGAAGCCCGCATGGAACTAGCAAATGCCTCGGAAGACCCGGGCAAGGTGCTTAAACTTGCGGCTTCTGTTGCCAAGGAAGACTTTAAGGAAGCGTCCGACGGCTTGCAGGCCGCCTTTTATGCGGAACAGTCCTATGCGCTTGCCGCACTTGGAAATTTGGATAGCGCATACAAGTCTGTCGACCGTGTTCGCAAGGCGCTTTCAAAGAGTGATGGACGCTACATTTTGGCGAAGGCTCGCGTAGAAGAAATTGCAAAAAACTGGAATGTGGCGGACTCTCTTTATGCCGAAGCAGAAAAGATTTCCATAACCGAGAATCGTATTTTCCGTACAGCGAACATTCTTTATTACAGGTCCCGTGTTTGGGATAAGCTGAATCGTAAGCAGGAGGCTGAAGACGCTCGTGTTCGCAGCGCCCAGGCCTTTGAACTTATGGGCTTGCCAAAACTCAAGCAACGCTCCGAAAAGGGAAATTGATTATGCCAGAAGAAAAGACTCACAATAAGTGGATTGCGCTTGCGCTTTGCATTTTGCTTGGCTACCTTGGAATCCACCGTTTTTACGAAGGCAAGATTTTGACAGGAATCCTGTGGCTCTGTACGGGAGGCCTGTTCGGGATTGGTGTTATTATCGATGCCATATTGATTGTGATGAAGCCGGAAAAATACTAGTAGGAACAACTAGAAAGGCTTGCAACAAAGGCCCGCATCATGTTTGGATGCGAGCCTTTGTTTTTATTGTACAGAAGCGGCTTAGAACGGCCAAGTTTTGATTGACGCCCTTGTCAGGCGGTCGTTGAGTGCGCGGCCTAAGCCTTCCATCGGAATTTCATCTACAAGGATAAGCTCGTTTTCGCTCGTATCGAGCGTGTGCATGTGCGCGTACAGGTTTGCAGTTGCCTCGAGTAGGTTTCCTGAACTTGATAGGTTTACCGTTGCCTGTACAGGGCCTTCAGTTTTACCAAAGGCAATGCGTGCCGTGTGCCTTGGCAGGACTGCACCTTCGGGGATCTTTCCATAGAACAAGGGAACTCTTGGCTTGTAGTGACTGTCCATCATGCCTGGGGCTGCCATGGCCTGCCCTGGCTTTGAAGTGGATTCCTTTACCCGTACGTCGCCGATTGTTTCCTGGAGCATTTCAAGCGTTATTGCGCCCGGCCTTAAAAGCGTTGGAACATCGCCTGCAAATGAAACTATAGTGCTTTCTACGCCGACTGTGCAAGCTCCGCCATCGACAATGCCGTCTATGCGGCCTTCGAGCTGTTCTGCAACATGCTCTGCTGTTGTCGGGCTTACATGCTTAAAGAGATTTGCGCTTGGTGCTGCAAGAGGGACTCCGGCAAGGCGGATGATTTCTTGAGCAACCGGGTGTACCGGGAACCTGATCGCTGCTGTCGGCAGGGAACTTGTTGCAAGGTCCGGAACTTCCGGGCGCTTAGGGAGCACCATTGTGAGGGGGCCTGGCCAGAACTTTTCTGCTAGAGTGCGTGCTGCCCTTGGGAATACGCTTGCGAGCCTTTCGATTTCTTCGAGGCTTGCTATGTGTAAAATGAGCGGATCGAAAGTGGGGCGCCCTTTTGCCTCGAAAATCTTGGCGAGCGCCTTAACGTTAAAACAGTCTCCGGCAAGACCGTAGACTGTTTCGGTAGGGATTGCCACGACGCCACCGCTTTGCAAGATGCGAGCGGCAGCTTCGGGCTTCATCCATTCTTTAGGCATTTTCTGAATTGCCTTCGTTATTGTTTGTACCTTCTGGGCGGGCCTTTGCAAATACCGCGTCGCAAGCTGCGTTGAAGCGCTTCCAGATCTTGTCGGAATGTTCGCGAGGAACAGGTCCGATTTCCTTCCAGAGGCGGCGGAGCTGCTTGGCCTGGTTCATAAGGTTGTAGTTCGTTTCGTCTTCGTTTGCAAGCAACTGTTCGGCCTGCTGGCAAAGCAGTTCCTTCTTTTGCAGGTTGTTCTTGCGGGCTTCTTCCTGGATTTCCATCTGGTCGCGACGGCGAGCGAAGAACTCGTCGCATGCTGCATGGAATGCCTTGTAGAGGTCGTTTTCGCTTGCACCACTGGAACCGAGGGTTCGCCATTCGTTCTGGTATTCGCGAACGGATTCTGCTACTGCGGTAACGCCTGCGCTATCAGCAAGTTCGTTTACACGGTCGATGATTTCTTGTTTGCGGGCACGGACTGTTTCAAGGCGTTCTGCAAGCTTGGAATCGATTGCTGCGCGCTTGGCGATAACATCGTTGTTGGCCTTCATGTAACGTTGCATGAGAGCGTCGAGGTCATCCTTTGGAACCATGCCGATTTGCTTCCATTCTTCGGCGATTGCTTCGAGGGTTGCTTCATCGGCTGCTTCTGCGGTAAGGTTTTCAAGCTTTTCGCAGACTGCAAGCTTCTTCTGAAGATTGCTTGTCTTTTCGGCATCGAGAGCGTCAAAGTGGTTGCGGCGGCGTTCAAAGAACTTGTCGCAAGCTGTGCGGAAGCGAGTCCAGATGTCTTCGGAAAGGTTCTTTGGAACAGGGCCCGAGGTCTTCCATTCTTCCTGGAGCTTCTTGATTGCTGCGGTTGTTGCGCCCCAGTCTTCAGATTCCTGCAAGGCTTCTGCCTTTTCGCAAAGCTCGATCTTCTTTTCGTAGTTGCCCTGGCGGCGAGAGTCTTCTTGCTTGAGGGCTTCCTTGTGCTGTTCAAAGAATGTGTCTATAGCCTTCTTGAAACGGTCCCAGACTTCCTGGATGTTTTCACGAGGAACCTGGCCTCCGTTCTTCCAGTCTTCCTGGAATTGCTTGATAGCCTTGTACTTGTCCTTGTCTGGTGTTTCGGTATCGGCAATGAGTGCTTCGACCTTTTCGCAAAGTTCGATCTTCTTCTTCAAGTTTTCTTGGCGTTCCTCGTTCTTGGCATCAAGGATTGGAGCGCAAGTTTCAAAGATCTTGTCTACGAAGGTCTTGTACTTGTCCTTGTATTCCTGCAAACGGAGTGGGCTAACTGGGCCAACTTCCTTCCACTTTGCGATAACCTTCTTTGCCTTGTCAAGGAGTTCCTCGGATGCCGGTTCGTTTGAAAGGGCTTCAAGTTCTGTAAGGAGTGCATCGCGCTTTTCTTCGTTATGCCATGATTCCCATTGGCGCATTTCCTGGAAACGGGAGCGAGCTTCGTTGAATTCCTTCCAAAGTTCCTGGTACTTGAACTTGTCTTCTCCAACGATTTCTTTCCATTTCTGTGCAATTTCCTTGAGCTGCATGGAAATTTCGCGGAATTCCTTGTTTTCGTCGATTGCCTTGACTGCATCGATGAGCTTGCGGAGTTCTGCGGACTTTTCTGCAAATTCCTTTTCTGCGACTTCCTTCCAAGCATTGAGCTTTTCGCTTAGCTTGCTGCGGAGGGCGTTGTAGCTTTGGAGTTCCGGGTCTTCGCCTTCGAGCAGCGGGAGTGTTTCCCAGGCACGAACGAGCGGGCGAAGTGCCTTTTCGGTAAATGCGTCTACAGTGGTTTCTGCAAGGGCGGCAAGCTTAGAAATGATTTCTTGACGGTTTGCTGCAACTTCCGGCTGTTCTTCTTCGCGTTCTACGCGTTCTTCAGCCTTGTAAAGCTTTTCCTTGCGGTATACAAGGCTTTGCAGGCGAGTGTTCCACTTGGCATCTGCGTTCGGGGCTTCTGCCTTGGCGGCATCGATTGCCTTTTCAAGTTTTTCCTTGGTTTCGTCGGCCTTCGGTGCATTCAGGAATTCTTCAATTTCCTTGAGAAGTCTTTCTTCAAGGGCTACCTTTTCGGCGGCGCGGCGGGCTGCGAGTTCTTCGGCTTCTTGCTTTGCTACGAGAACCCTGACCTGTTCAGAGAACTGGCTGTAGATGGAGTCGAGCTTTTCCTTAAGGTCCCCCATGCCGAGCTTTTCTGCTTCTTTCATGAGTATTGCAAAAGCAGCCTGCTGTTCTACGAGCGGGTGGGTGTTGCTTAGGCGTTCTGCCTGTGCAATAAGAGCTGCCTGTTGGGACTTTTTAATTTCTTCAGAAGATTTTGTCGGAGTGTTTGCTTCCTGGATAGCCTTGAGCTTTGCACTTGCAATTTTACGAATGGAAGTATGGCGAGAATTGTTTGCGATATCTTGCAGTGCAGTTTCGCTCTTGACTCCTTCGAGTGCCTTTGTGGCGACTTCTTCATTGAGGTCGCGAAGTGCAGCATATGCTAAAACGCTCTGCTTGGTAGTCTTTGAAATAAGAGCTAGGCGAAGCTTTGGAACTGTTATGCCGCGATAGACTTCTTCTGCATACTGTGTAGTTGCAATTTCATCAATGAGAGCGAATTCCTTGTCGGAAGGCTCGCCTGCGAACTTCTTGAGGCTTTTGGCGATTTCTTCGTTCAGTCTGGCTGTTGCTGCCTTGCGAACGCTTTCTTCTGGATCCTTAGAGGACATCTGGCGAAGAGCATCGATTGATGTCAATTTTTTTAAGGCTTCAAGGCGGACGTTCTTGTCTGGGTCCGTGCTTGCCTTCTCTTCAAATACATCCTGATTGGATGCATCTAGATCGCGAATTGCCTTTGTGCGCTTTTCTGCGTTAGAATTGTTCCAATCTCTCTTAAACCAATCAAAAATGCCCATAAATACTCCAATTAATGTTAGTGCCCTTAATCTAACTAATTATATAAGAAAAGTTTTTCTTTTTTTTGTAAGAAAGGCCAAAAAAACGCCTTTTTTGTTCCCGAAAGTCAAAAATGTTTCAAGATTACGTAAAATGTTTAATTTGTATAAAATTAATTTGCAGAAAAACAAAAAACCGCAGGTCATTTGCCCCGCGGTTTTACTTGATTGCGTTACATATTACTTGTTGTAAATGGCATGCAATGCGTTTGCAAGGTATGCAAGAGGCGCGTTCCAGTTAATGGCCACTTCGTTTGTTGCGTAACTGCAGCGGTTATCGAGGTATGCAAGTGCCGGTAGGTTTGCGCTTGCATAGTCTTCGCACTTCCAGTGTTCCTTGCCATCAAGGTTGATGTCTTGCTTGCCAAGGTGCGGGCCGCCTACGAGCATGCCTGGTACCGGGTCATCGGTGTAGTCTGCTTCACTTGGGCGGTGGTGCGGGTTGCGGGCGCTGCGAACTCCGTAGCCGGTAACATAGCTTATGAGCATCGGGTTCTTGCCAAGCAGGTAGTCAAGAGCGGCCTGGGCTCCTGTTAAGTACTTGGTATCCTTCGTGAGCAGGTAGGCGTGCACAAGAATCATGCCATTGTTTGCTACGGCGCTGTTGGAGCCCCAGTTCCAGTTCCATTCATGAATCGGGGAACGGTAGCCTGTCGTGTCCACAAGGTTCTGCAAGGAGTTGGCTTCGTCGAGCAGGAGCTTCTTTGCGGTGTTGCCGAGTTCGCCGAAGAGGGCTGGCTCTTCTGCAGCACGCATTACTGCGATGAAGTTCATGTCGCCCCACCAAGGACCGTTCGGGTTGAACGGATTTGCCTTGAGGTCTTCGAGATAGTCCTTTTTCTTTGTAGCGCGGTAAAGTTCTGTCGAGGCGTAACGGAATTCGTCCTTGCCGTCTTCATTGCCCGGAGCGTATGAGCCTGTATTTACATCGCTAGGCTGGGTGTAGAATGCACTTGGGTTCTGTTTTGCCCATGCGTATGCCTTTTCTGCGGCCTTGAGCATTTTGTCGGCGTATGCCTTGTCAAATTTTTTATAGACAACGGAAGCCTGTGCCATGACACCTGCAAAATCAAGGGTTGCCGTAACGCTCTTTCCGATTGCGTAACGGTCGGCCTTGTCAAGTTCCGGCATTACGGAACCGCTGAACTTGAGGGTTGAAACCTTGTGAAATACGCCACCGTCTGCGTCTTGCATGGTGAGCATCCAGTCAAGGTTCCAGCGGACTTCTTCGAGCAGGTCCGGGAGCTTTGGAAACTCGTTTGGAATGTTTGTTTTGATTTTGCCTGCGTATTCAGGGAAGTTTTCGTAGAGTTCAAGCAATGTGAATACGGTGATGCCCGAGTTCACGATATACTTGCCGTAGTCTCCTGCATCGTACCAGCCACGGGGGCTCTTGATTGTGCGGTTTTCTCCATAGATCTTGACAAGTGTATCGGGATGGCCTTCTGGACGAGCGAACATGCCTGCATATTCAGCCGTGATCGGTGTGCTTGCGCGCTGCAGGTAGAACCACTTGAGTGCAGCGATGCCAAGATCCTTGTAGACATCCTTAGAAATGTCGATCGGGGTTCCTAGGCGTTCGCCGTTGCGGTACAAAAGATATGTGCCGGGCTTTTGTATCTTGGAGATGTCGAAAACTTGAACTTCTTCTCCACTGGCAGCCCATTCAAGAGCATACGGGCCCTCGAGTTCCATGACCTTTTTACCGGTAATTTCGCGAACTTCGAGAGCATTTGCTTCGTTTCCTGGAATTACGATGATTTTGCTTGATTTTGGAGTAAAACCGAGCTGGTTGTAGGCAGGCATGGCTGCAAATGATGTTGCAGCAAGTGTAAGAGGCAATGCCAATAGAGATACAGTCTTTTTCTTCATAACACTAAAATTATATCAATTTATTCAAAAATGTACCGCTAGTGCTAATAAAAAATGTGTTAAACTGTATTAACTTTGGACTATTCCACGACTCCTACGGTCTGCCACTCTTTGATGATTGCCGCTATGTCGGTTTTGGCCTGTTCAAGGGCTACATCATATTCTTCGCAAAGCTTATTTGCAAGACTTTCTACCGTAAAATCTCCAGCCTGGGCTATTTTCCATAGGAACGCTGCGGTTTCGTTAAGGCTCAAAAGTCGCCCGAAGTCAAGAGCGCCTATGCCTTCGCCCATAATTACCTGTTCGCCACATACATCTCGTAGAACAAATCCGTTCTTGATTTTCATATAGTTTTCCTTGTGGTTTTTGGTTACCCTTTTATATTTTCAAAGCAAAGTCTTGCTGCGTCTTTGTCTGGGAGGCAGTCTAGGTGCCAAATGGGAATGTTGCCTGCAAGCGTGTTTTGCGTTTGGTGGAGCCCGTCTGCAAGCGTTTTGTTCCAGCGCATTCCAGAAATGCTGTAGAGCAGAGGTAGATAGGCCTTTATGCCGTGTAGTTGTTCAATTTTATTGTACGGCGCTTGACTTAAGTCTACGATGCCTGCAAGTGCTACGCTTTCGTTTTTGTAGCATGGAGTTTTGCCGCTCCAGGGCGAGCCGTATACGCGTATGCCTTCTTCTGTTATGCGTACTACGGGATTGTCATCGTTTAAAAGTTCGGAGCCTTCGATATGCTTTAGCCAAAGTCTTGCGTGCGTGCTTTTTCCGGTACCGCTCTTGCCAAGGAACATGTAGCCTTTTCCATTATTCTTGATTACCGCGGAATGGAAAAGGGCGGTTTGCATATTGGCTGTTGCAAGTGCGTAAAGAACCATCAGGGAATTGTTCAAGGCAAAAGTCTGTAACTTGATTGATTCTAAAGCTTGGGGAAAATACAATTGTCCCTTGTTAAAATCCGTATTGCAAAGCAGTGTGCCCGCGTGTCTTTTATCACAGAAAAAACTAAAGGTAAAGTTCCCGTCGAGAGTTTTTCCACAGATGATTTCTTGCCCTTCGTCTACTTGTCTTGTTTCTTCTGTAGTTTCTTTTGGGAATGCTTCTGAAAAAATTTCAAGAGAAAATACGGGCTTTGCTTTTTGGTATTCTAGCTTGAACGGGGAATAATTTTCTAATAGTACGGGTTCACTTTTTTCAGCATTGGCACTTGTGTTGAACTTGACTTCGAAAATATGTTCAGCAACTTTATAAAGGCTCATAAAAAATATTCATCCTAAAGCGATATTTCGGTCATGTTTCGCTTACAAATTCCATGGCATGCCTGATTAATGAGACTGCGTCTTTAGCCTTTGGAGCCTCTTCGCTCAAGGTCTGGCGATATTTGCGAGCACCTGGGAACCCTGTAAAGAGCTTAGATAAATGACGCGTGAGAATCGTGAGCGGGCAGCCCGCAGTTTGTTCGCGGGCAACGTAGGGGAGATACGCTTCCAGAAGTTCCTTTTGGGATTTCCAGACGGCGTGATTATCGCCAAAGATTTCTGCATCGGCGGCGTTTAGGAACCATGAATTTTCGTAAGCTTCGCGACCTATCATTACGCCGTCAAGGTCCTTCAAGAATTCCTTGGTCTGTTCCAGGGTCTTGATGCCGCCATTGATGCTAATCGTGAGTTCCTGGTGCAATTTCTTGAGTTGTAACACGCGTTCATAGTCAAGGGGCGGAACTTCGCGGTTTTCCTTTGGCGAAAGCCCTTTTAGCCATGCCTTACGGGCGTGTACAATGAATTCTTCGCAGCCAGCCTTTTGGACCGTTTCAATAAAGTTCAAGAAAAATTCCCAGGAGTCGTCGTGATCCACGCCGATTCTGCACTTGACCGTTACCGGAACATGCACTGCGTTTTTCATGGCGGCAATGCAATCTGCGACGTGGTTTGCGTTCTTCATCATGCAGGCGCCAAAGGCACCGTTTTGCACACGGTCAGAAGGGCAGCCGCAGTTCAAGTTGATTTGACAGTAACCTGCGTCTTCTGCTTTTTTTGAAGCTTCTGCGAGAACTTGTGGATCGCTACCGCCAAGCTGGATTACTACCGGGTGTTCCGAAACATCGTGCCTTAAAAATGGCTCCGGGTCGGCGTGCACAAGCGCGTTTGCAGGAATCATTTCTGTGTAGAGCAAAATGTGCTTGCTGAGCATGCGCAAAAAATACCGGTCATGGCGATCGGTGTAGTCAAGCATCGGGGCAATGGATAGGCGACGATTAGGGAATGTCATAAAATCAAAGATAGAAAGCTTTCATTAAATAGATTTTTTTTTGAGTCTTAAGTGTGTGTTTTTGAAAAAGAAAATGAGAAAAGTCTACTTCTTCATTTTTTTTAATTTAAATTTTTTGTTATGAAATTAGCTTTGACAATGACTAATAAACAAAAATTTAATCCTTCTTATTTTGAAGAAGAAAATTTTAAACACGAAACCGCTTATGCTAGATTAGGTGCTTCGAGTCTGTTGATGGATCCTGGTAAGGTTTTGAACGCTCTTGGTTTAAATTCTGATTATGAGCATACCCCTCCTTTTTGTTATATACGTTCGTACGCTCCTATTTGGGAATATTATTTAATTGCTCTTAATTATGAGGATTTAGAACAAGATGTTTATGAACTTTTGAGGGGCACGCCTGCAAAAAATAAATGGTTCAAATATTTTGGTTCTGGCCGCGCTGTAGGTAATCGAAAATATGATGATTGGAAAAATAATTATAATCGTTTGATTCATAATGATCTTTTTGAACGAGAAAGAATTAGACTGCTTTCTGAGGAAACGAAGGTTTTTGCTGATTTGTTAGTAAATAATAAAAGCCCTATTAGACAATGTCCGATAAAAGATTTTGAAAATCCCCGAAATAGTAAATTGATACAAGCTCGAAAAAAGGCTGCTTGTGCGTTTCTGAATTTTTTGATTGAAGGTCAGGTTGGAGAAAATGAGCTTGAGTTATTAATGCGTAAGTCTAATATGTATAATCGTTTTAAATGGTTAATCAGGCACTTTAAAGATGTTCCTAATTCTTATAGGCATATGTTATCGGTAGCTTTTCTTTATTGCTTATACGGAAAACGCGATAGTGAAATTCCATGCGATTTTTTTGTGTTTGTTAAGAAGGAAATTTCAACTTTGACAGAAAATGAAATTCAGAAACAGGTTTGTAATTTGTTTGATTCGGCTTTAGCTAATTCCAAGGATGGGTGGGTGAAGCCGCCATTAGTAGAAATTTATGAAGAAAGAGATCGCCTTAGTTTGCAAAAAAGAATTGGTATTTGGCTACATTTGTTAAAAGGGGTGATAGATGCGCAAAATGAACCTGCTTGATAATGCGTCTTTTTCTATTGCAAGCTATAGTGTGCATTCGGAAATTCTTGAAAAAATGGTTGGGAACGGCTGTGTAGAAAATCTTTGTGTTGATGCAGGAGGTTTGCGAGCTCCCAAAAGGGAAGGAGCTTCAAAAGAAATTTTAAGGAATTTACGCATTCCTTCAAAAACATTACATGCAAAAATCCTTTTGAAAGAAGTGTTAGGAGAGGACCCAGAAATATGGTTGTGGACGGGAAACTTGCGAAAGGCAACTTTTGAAACACAAAATATTTTGACGGCATTCCCTTTGAAAGATGATTCAAAGAAATCAAATTTAAAGATATTAAAAAAATGGTTTAAAAATCCCGAATATAATTTGATTTTTCAAAGTGATGGCGTTAGTATTACAGAAATTAGATCACAATCAACGGAAACACTTTGGAAATCGCTAAAAGAAAGTCTTGAAAGAACAACAAGAGGAATGTTTAAAAATTTTTATGGCATTTCACCATGGGGGTCTTCTGAATTTGTAAGAGAAATTAGAAAGGAATTTTTTTCTTCCATTCATTTGTATTCTCGTAATGAAGCTAACAATCGTCAAATGTGGCTAGATTGTGCTGATAAATTAAATGAACATATTTTTATAGCGCATGAAAACGGAGCGTTTCCGCATTTAAAATGTATGTTTGTTACAGATGATCGTAATCGTTTAGTTTGGAGTTGTATTTGTTCGGCAAATTTCACCAAAGCAGCATTGTTTAATAAGCAAAACAGTAATGTAGAATATGCACTTTTGTTTGAAGGTGCATATTCTAATAAAAAAATTGTTACGTTGTTTGACTTTTTGATCAACGATTATATTGACTCCAAAAATAAGAAATGGCAAAAAAGGAAAGTTGAATATGACCGTTGTAAAATTTCTGATATGGATGATTCTGTTGAATCCTTAAATGAAGAATGTGGAGATTTTGATAATTTTAAAAGAAGGGAACTTTGCCGAAAAATTCTTCCTTATTTGATGAAACCGGAAATTCAGGAAATGCTTGATTCTTATATAGAGGTGAAAACATGGTTTTCTAAAAAATTTGGAGGCAATGAATATTGGATTAGGGTTGTGTCTGCGGATGATATTACTTTTCATTTGTTAATTCGTGAAAAACAATATGAGGAATATGATATAGATGTACCAAGAATTCTTGATAATAACCCTCCCGTTTCAAAATCAGAGGTAGATTTGCTTATTGAAACTTTGACTAGTTTTAATGCAGATGGAGAGACATCGAAAATTAGAAGAAAAGAATTTGCTGATGAAAACAATGATCTCATAATTGAGAAAAGTTTTGTGAATGTCAGATTTCTTGCCAAAAGATTCATTGATGAAAAGGGAAATATCAATAAAGACGAAGTCGAATTCGCGTATACCTGCTTGCAGAAATTGGAAAACGTTGATTTACAGGATGAACAAAAAAAATTTTATTCAATTTGGATGCCCATAATAAAAAAACTTAGGAACTCTGTATGAATATTATTAAAGCACAAAATGACTGCATTGAAGTTTCTTTAGGTAAAGCTATTAAGCATCTGGTAAATAATTCCATAAATACTCTTGTTTTACCCTTGGCTATTCCTACTGGCTTTGGAAAGACAAGAATAGCAATTCAAGGGGCGATACATACCTTGAACAATGAAGGGAAAAAGATTAATGGCACTATAGTTCTTTGGCCTCAAAAGAAATCTCATATAACAGATGCTTGGAAAAGTTCCATAAATTGGGAAAAGAATATTTCTGAAATTGAAGAAGGAAAACGTTTTGATAAGATTTCATGGAAGCCTTTAGTGGAAAAGTTTTCTGCAGCGGATAGAAATTCTTATGAGGGTAAACATCTCTTTTGGGTGAAATCAAGTGATGAATGGACGAAAAATGAAATTGCGGCTGAAAATTTGAGAAAAAAAGGCCCAATAATCTTTATAATTGACGAATGGCATAACAAAAAGTTAATTGAAAAATTTCAAAAATTTGAATCGGACAAATCGAATGTAATTGAAAAAGCTGAAGAATTTTGGAGAGGTTTGTTATTGCCTCAGACAATGTGCAATAGTCGAAGAAAACTCTTTGTTTTGCTTGTATCGGCTACTCCCATAGCAACAACAATTGATATGGATGAAAAGAAAATCGTTAAGGATGATGATTATGACAGAATTATTACTACCGCTTATGACGATTTTAAAATATTAACGAAAATAGGTCATCAAAATAGTTCTTATAATTTTTTAGAAAATTCATATAATGTAGAAATCAAGAATGAGGTAGCGAAACTTAAACCGACAACGGAGGAATTGAGATGTTTTAAGGTATATGGGAAAAAAGAAGATTTCTTAGACGAATATATTGGTGCTATCCGATATTTGAGAATTTCTAATAAAGATCAGAGCTTAGTTTATCTTGCTGAACAGCTAAATTTTGTTGACTCCCAGAGTCTTAAGATTCAAGCGCTTTTTGATTTGCTTGAATATTATCAAGATCGAAAATTCATTGTGTTTTGTCATCATGTTGAAGTTGCAAAAAAAATAACGATGTTTTTACAAGAACGATGGAATGTTGGTAGTGAGGTCGTTTATTATTCTGAATTTGAAGATGATGATAAACCTAGTGATCGACAAGCTAAAAGTGCATTTAACAATAAAAATGATAAACAAAGAATTTTGGTTTTGACGGATAAGGATTCTCAAGGTATAGACTTGCATAAATCAAATGCTTGGATTGTTCACTATGAACTTGCTTGGAATCCGATTCGCATCATTCAGCGTTTCGGTCGTGTATGGAGAATTGTAAAAAGAAACGGAGAAACTAAGATGACTAGGCCTCTTGCGTTTTATTTGCCCTTTACTTATTCTTCTGAAGAAGAGCAAATCAATAGATTGAAAAGGCGTTGGAGATTCCTTGAAAAACTAGATGCAGAATTTTCAAAGGAAAAAGCAAAGAAAAGAAGAACTTCAATGAATTTCGCTGCGATTCCTATGGAGATAGCTTTAGGAACAAGATGGACCCCAGAACCTTAAATATTGTAATCCACGTTTACATCGGATGCAATATTTGATTTCCTGGAAAGTTCTTCAATGTATTCGTTGGCCAGGTAGTCCGGGCCGTATCCGAATAAGCCTGTTTCTTTATCAAAAAGCATTTCGGCTGTTTTTGATTGCATGAATCTTGCCGTCATTTCGTCATCATCGCATTGAAAATCTCGCGCAAGTTTTCGAATTGTCATTTGTGCAAGCAGGCACATGGATAACTCTATTTGTCGTTCAAGTGCCATATTTTTTTGCCTCAAGAAATGTTAAGGTCTTTAGTGCGCTTTGTGTTTTAAAACACCATTGGTCAACCAATTTTTCTGGTTCCAAAAAGCTGATTGCAATTTCTGCGGCATAATCACTTTCTACTGGTCCATACAAACCGTCAATATAAGCTGAAATTACAGTATTTGTTTTGTCGTTTGCAATTTTTCCACAAATCAAATCGTAATCGTTCCACTTTTTTACTTCGTCAAGAAAACAATTGCTACTACGATGCGCTGCCACACAGTGCAACCATGAAACGTCGGCTTCTTTAAATGAATATATGGAAAGGTTTTCTTTTAAGTCGCATTCGTATATGTTTAAGAATCCATAAATTGTGTTTGGTGAAATAAATCCTCTACTTACCGCTTTTTTTACAGATGTCTTGATAAAGTTTTTGGCTTGATTTAAGTCTGTCGTTAGATAAAAACCTAAACCAAAATCTTTCGCCTTGCTGCAAAATGTAAAATCCGGTTGTTTTACAACGCAATAGCTTCCATGGTACAAAGTCACTTTATTCATACAAAAATTTTCTTTCCCTTTAAAAATTCTTTGATTTCTTCAAGGTTTGCTGAATCACCCTGTACATGGAATTCTTCGTACATTTCGCGGATAAAAACGTAGACGTCGTTTTTTGTAAACAACTTTGCGACATCGGGCATGGCTATTCCCCATGTCTTTGTGGCAAGTTTGACCAATCGTATTTGCATAAGGACTATTTCATCTGCTCTATCCATAGCATAAAATATAAAAAAGTTGCCTTTGCATAGAAAAGGACTTTCTAACCAACATTCACTAATCCCAAGTCTTTATATTTTGCTATAATAGTAACTATGAGCAAGATTCGAACAATTGTAGTTTCGGGCGGCACACACGGTAACGAACGAACTGGCGTACGCCTAATCAAAAAATGGCAGGATCATCCTGAAATTTATACAGGCCTTTGCCCGGGTATAGAAATCCAGACTGTGCTTGCAAACGAATCGGCGGTTCGCTTGAATCGTCGCTATGATTTTCAGGACTTGAATAGATCTTTTTCTACTACGAGCCTTGCAATTGAAGGTGAAAATCTTTGTTACGAAATCAACAGGGCCCGCGAACTAAACGCTAAGTTTGGCCCAAAGGGCAAAGATACAAAGACCGACTTGCTGATTGATGTGCATAACACCACGGCGAACATGGGCCTTTGCCTGATTCTTTCGGAACGCGATTCTTTCTGCATGCGTGCATCTGCGCTTTTGACTCGTGAATTTCCGACGGCAAAGATTTACTACCAGCCGGAAGAGCGTGGCATGTCGCCATATTTTGGAACCATTGCGAAAGCTGACCTTTGCTTAGAAATTGGCCCGCAATGTCATGGCACGTTGAATGCAGCCTTGTTTGAAGAAACTGAACGCCTTGTAATTCGTTACCTGGAACTTGTAAAACTCTGGAACGAAGGTGAATTGCAAAAGCTCCCGGGTACAACGGTAGATGTTTACACGCAGTACAAGGATATTGACTACCCGCGTGATGCCAAGGGCGATATTTGCGCCATGATCCATCCGGATTTGCGAGGCAAGGATTATGAACCATTAAAAACTGGCGACAAGCTTTATCGTACCTTTGATGGCAAGGATATCTTGTTTGATGGCAAGGATGTAGGTGCCGATACGGTTTGGCCAATCTTTATCGATGAAGCTGCATATTACGAAAAGAAAATATCAATGAGTTTGACTTTGAAGACTACGGAGGTCTGGTAATGGGCAAGGAATCTGGCGAAAAGCATTTGCAACATTTGCTTGGTATTCTTGAAGGTTGGAAGGCCGAGGAATGGACTCCGCGCCTGAACGACATTCTGGATTCGTTCGAGGACTTTCTAATGACTCGACCGGAACCGCCAAAGGAATGGCTTGACCGTTTTGGAGAACACCCGGAAAAGTTTGATTACTATCAGGTTGTGCTCCCGGAAGATTTCCAGGATCCGTTCGAAGATGATCTTGGCAACATTCGCCGCTTGCGCGATAACTTCGCAGAAACAAATGGAACGCTTGCGCTGGAACACCAACTTGTGAGCCGTAACTATTTCATTTTTGAAAATGGGCATGCCGAAACAATCCCTGCGCCGCGCCCAATCTTGATGCTTGAAAGCGATAACGATGACGATGGCAAGATTGACTGGGATTGCTGCATTTCTGTTTTTGCGGACGGTTCTTTTTACGCCTACAATCTTGATAATGACTATGAAGAAATTCTTGGAGAAAACATCAAGGATATCTTAGAAAACAAGATGGATGTACTTTCTAAGCTGAACCTTGTGATTCCTGTGGAAGGGCGTGATTACGGCGTTTTGAAGAGCGTGTGAGGCAGACGATAGAACGCCAGTCTTTGACTGGCTACAGACGAAAGACGAGAGAGAATCGCAGGCTAGCGCAATTTAAGCAAAGGAGATTTGATATGAAAAATCATATAAGCAGACGATTTTCTGTTTTCTGTCTTCTGTTTTCTGTCTTCTGTGAAGCGGCCCTTATCAAGTCTCCGGTTCCGCCTTCTGCAGAAGGTCACTTTGTACGTGATACCGATGGCGATGGCGTTGCTGACCAGATTGCAATTAAGTTCTTGAATCCTATTGATTCTGCGTATTTGAAATCAGCTGTTGACAGCATTGTGATTTCAGATAATTTTGTTTTGGCTGGTGTAACTCCGAAAAAGAATATGCTCTTTTTGGAAGTCGTTGGCCGAGGCAATGTAACTAGCTGTGTGTTTGCAACGCTTTACCAAAAGGGTGCTACTCCAGTAAAGCTGTCTCTTGCAGATTCTCTTGCGCCGATTCCTGTTTCTGCAAATGTCTTTGCAGGTAGCGGCATGAATGCCGATACGCTTGTTGTTTCTTTTAGTGAATTAGTGGAACCAGGAAACATTGGCTTGAAACTTTTGTCAAAGGATGGCTCTGAAAAGGATGTGAACTATAAGACCGTCGTTGCAGATTCTAAGAACCTGAAATTCGTGCTTGATAGAAAAACATCAGAAAACTTGTCTGCTTCAGATGTCGTTTGGGCAAGCCGTGGCGTAGCACTTGACTTGTCGCACAATAAGAATATCGAAAAAAAACTTACTCTTTCGGGCGTGTCTCCATTTCGCGTAGTTACAAATCCCAAAGCTTCCTTCAATCCACTTGAATTGCGGGCGGCTCCAATATTTGAGTCTTCGTTTACGGCTCTTGGTTTTGAATTCCCGGAAAATAAAATCGGCATGGCGGTAGACTTTGGAAGCGATGAATTTTTAAAGTCTTTGGATGAACAACTTGCGGAGCGTAAACTTGGTTCGGCTTCTTTAGAGAACGTTTCAATTCGCATGGACATGAGCGTGTATTCTCATTCTGGCGAATATTTGACTAGTTCACACTTGAATGTGAAGGGGAGCGACGCAAAAGTTGCCGGTGGTGCAAGGGTGTTCTTTTTCTGGAACTTTATGGATGGACACAGGCGAGTTGCAGGATCTGGTGTTTACCTTGTCCGAACGACATTGCAAGTTTTTTACCAGGGTAAGTTGATTTCTAAGGATAACCTTGGTACACTCCATGCCTTTGGCGTTGTTAGAAAATAAAATATGACTCCTATAGAAATCGAAGTTTACAAGCATTATCTTGATTTGATGGGGAATCCTTCAAATAGGGTTGAATCGCAAGAAACTACGGCAGATGCGTTGATTGAAAAATACGACGCATTCTTTTTTGATGCCTTTGGAACCTTGTTTAATCGCAAGGGTTATGTGTACCCGGGGGCTCTAGAATTTATGCAAAAGTTGAAGGCTGCTGGTAAGCATGTTCGCATGGTGACAAACGCTGCGACAAATACTGCTTTCAAGGTTTCTGAAGACATGAAGAACATGGGTTTTGAAGTTCTGCCGGAACATATCTTTTCTTCTGGTCGTTATGTTTTGGAATTTCAAAAAAATTATGGCTTCAAGGAAGTATTTTATGCTGGCCGTCCGGGTGGCGTGCAGATGCTCAATGACTTTGGAATTGCTGCCGTTGAAAATCCTGAGATACCGGTTGTTGCTTTCTGCTCGACGGAACCTAGCGAAGAGCGATTAAAACATGCCGAAGAAATTTTAAGTCGTCCAGGAGCCGTTCTCTTGATTCTTAATCCAGACGCATGTGCGCCAGAGCTTGACGGTAGCCGTAGCGAAGTTTCAGGAATCCAGAGCTATAGAATTTGGAAACGAACCTGCTGCAAGTATGAAATTTGCGGAAAGCCCTTCAAGGGCTCTTTTGACGACGCAATTGAAAGCGTGCGCAAAGAACGCGTTGCCATGGGGTTACCGAATGCAAGAATCATCATGTTTGGCGATACGCTTGGAACTGATGTCGCTGGAGCTTACGTGGCTGGAGTTGATTCTTGCCTTGTAATGGGCAGAAACATGCGCAGGGAAACGTTTGATAATGATTGCCTAGAATTAGGTTTTACGCCTAATTACATTATTGACGGCTTTTAAAGTTGCTTAATCGTGAACGTGGATCGTGTCGTGCACGATGACTGTATCGCGGATGAAGATTGTGTCGTGAACAACCTTCTTTTGAATTATCCACACAGTGTCGCATTGTTCTGTAGGCTGTGAAATTACAGGACTTGCAGGAATTGTCTGTTCTGACGTGGAGCTTGCGATAGATTCGGAACTGCTTTCTGCCTGACTAGATTCAGAGCTTGCAAAAGAGCTTGAGCTACTCGACAAACTGGAACTGCTTTGTTCTTTTGCAAGTTCCGACGAACTGGTTCCTGTTATAGAAGAGCTTGATACAATATTTGAAAGGCTAGAAATATTCTTTTGACTTTCGTAAACTGTCAAAAGGGAATCTCGCTCGTGTGTCAAATCTTCGATTTCGCGTTTTAGCATGGATTTGCGCTGTGGGCGATGCTCGCGGTTGTAGTCATTTTTTGTTGATTGTATTTTTTTGTCGAGCTTTTGAATGTTTTGTTCCAGTTCTGAATTGCCGTCAACACTTGGGGATGGCGAAAAGAAGTCTACGAATTTTTGCCACATTCCCTTTTCTTCGGCAATGCAAAATGATGTTAAAAACGATAAGAAAATGACAAGCTTCTTCATGGTAATGTCAAAAATAGAAAAATAAGGTGCCTTGGACTCCATTTCTTTGATTGACAGTGTGGAATCTTTTTCTATATTTTTGCATGTTAAGCGGAAGTAACTCAGTTGGTAGAGTGTCAGCTTCCCAAGCTGAATGTCGAGGGTTCGATCCCCTTTTTCCGCTCTAGAACAGGTCTGGCATTGGTCCCGGGCCTGTTTTCTTTTTAAGTTAGTGACTGTAGCCCGAAGGGGGTCGAAGACGGCCTGCTAAGCAGAAGTTGCCGGCTTTGAACCGAGTTTACGCCGTGCCTTGTGCGTTAAGGCGTAAACATACGGCAAAGGAACGGCCACCGGCATTTATGCTGGTGGAAACTCCCTGGTTGAAATTAGAAAGAAAGTTTTCCTGTCTGAAATTGTTTATATTCGTGATATGAAGTTCTTGAAAATATTTGCTTTTTGTGCCGTTGCGTCATTTGCAGCTTCTTTTGAATCACTCAACCAGGCAGACCTGGACCGCGTAAGTGAGCTTATGCATAGTGGAATGTCGTTGCATGACCAGCGCCTGTATGATGAGGCCCTGAAAAAGTATTTTGCCGTGGATTCTATTTTGCCTGACAATGAAGTTGTGCTTTATGAAATAGCGAACTCATATTGTAGCAAGGGAATGGATTCCTTGGCGATTTATTATGCGCATAAGTCGCTATCTGCTAAGGAGACCGAGGGTGCCTTTACGCTTTTGGGCGATGTGTATGATAACGCGGGTAAGCCTGATTCTGCCATGAAGTATTATGACCTAGGAATTTCGTTTTTCCCGAAGGATCACATGCTTCTTTATAATAGGGCGGTTGCGTTTTTACGTATGGGTAAATTGAACGAGGCCTTTGAAGATGCTAGACTTGCGACAAGGAATACGCGTAAACATGAAGGGTCATATTTTATTGCAGCTCTACTTGCTTTTAACTTGAAGAATGTCGACGAGTTTGTTTCTAACGGTTTGTATGCGCTTGTTGTCGGGAACAATGAAGGACGCCAGAATGACTTGATCCTTCGTTTTGCTTCTTTGGAAAATTTTAAGGCGGCTGTTGCAAAAAACGATTCTTTGGATGCAAAACAGAAAAAGAGCAATTACAATTTGTTTGTTCGTGAAGGAATCTTGGCGATTGATAAAATGAATCGAGGAAATGTAGACAACGCGAGTTTTTACAAGTCGCTCGTGTCTGGCGGCTTTGCAGAAGTGTATTGCCGATACGCGTTCCAGAAAATTGATCCGATTGCCTTTGAAAGCTGGAAGTTCATAAACAAAGGCAAAACGAATGAATTCAAAAAATGGATTGCGGAATATTTGCGTGGCGAATGATTGCTTAACGCAATTTTAACTTTTGCTGCTTGTAAATGGATTGGCCAAAGTTGCACACGTACGAGACTAGGCAAACAATAAAGAATGCAGGCATATATTCTGGCCCAAAGACTTCTACGCCAATGAGTATCGGAGCCCACAAGGTGTTGCTTGCGCTGCCAAAGACTGCTGCGTAGCCAAGGGCTGCTGCAAGTGGCAAGGGTAAACCGACAAGGCTTGCGCTAACTGTACCAAGCGTTGCGCCAATGCTAAAGAGCGGGGTGACTTCGCCGCCTTGGAAGCCCGCTGCAAGGGTTAAAATTGTGAGTGCGAATTTTAGAATCCAGTCGGCTCCGTAAATGCTTGCGGCGGAGTCGCCTGCAAAACTCAAGTCAATTAAGTTTGTGCCGAGGCCAGAATAACGGCCTTGCCAAAGCAACAGGAATACTGCACTTAAAACGACGCCCATCACGGCGATGCGCTTGATAGGGTTAGGAAATTTTTTTGCAAAGAAGTTTTTGGCGAGGCTAAGAACCTTTGCAAATGCGGCTCCGACAAGCCCAAAGATCAGACCGAGTACGGCAAGTTTCAAGGCGAAGTTTATGTCAAATGACAAACCGTTTTCTGTATTTGTTAAGAAACCTATGCTTTGATCGCCAAGAAGTGTTGCTAGGTCAACACTGAATTTTTCAAGCCCGAGCAAACTGGAAACTTTGCATGCCGTAAATGCCGCCGCAGCAGCTGGCAATAGTGCATAAAGTTCTAGGCGGCCTACAATTAGTACTTCAAGAGCAAAGGCAGTCGCTGCCATAGGAACCTGGAAAAGTCCGCCAAAGCCTGCGGCCATGCCTGCGATGAGCATGGTTTGGCTAGCTCCTTCGAACGGCAATTTCTTGCTGAGGTTGTGGCCGAATGTTGCCCCGATTTGAACTGCAACTCCTTCGCGACCAGCGCTTCCGCCGAACAAGTGTGTTGCCCAGGTGGTAATTGTAACAAGCGGGATTAGTATTAGCGGAATCTTGTTTTCTTTGCGTTGACCGACTGCAAAGATTAAGCCCATGCCGCGTTCGGAACCTTCACCCCATTTTTTGTAAGCGAAAACGATTCCCATGCCGATGATTGCAAGTGCCGGAATAAAGTAAAGCGGATGTTCTGAACGAATTTCTGAAACTTTTAAAAGAATGTCGCCAAAGCATGCCATAAATGCTCCGACAACAGCTCCAAGCAAAACGCCAGCGATGGTGAGCACCGGTAAGGAGAACCATTTTTTTGCAAATGCGGTGACGCGGACTTTCATTTGTTCCTTGGCCATTTTCATCATTTGCGCTTTCATTTCGGGAGACATGTTGTTGAACATATCTTTGTATTGGCTGTATTTATTAAAATCCATAGCGGGTGCAAAGATAGAAAAGTTAAATTCTGCTTGCAATGAATCACTAAGTTGACTATTTTTAGAACAATTAAAAAAGTTAGGTGTAATATGAAAAAAACTTTTTGGCTTCTTCCGGTAGCAACAATGCTTGCATTCGTTGCTTGCTCCAGTGATTCGTCCTCCACATCGGCTTCTAATGAAGATGTCCCGATGTCTTCTGCAATTTCTGAGGACGATGGTAATCTTTCATCCAGTTCAGTAATGTCAGATCAAGAAGAAAAATCTTCTTCTTCGATGGAAAGCTCAGGTTCGTTGCCTGAAGCAAATTATATGATTGTTGACAAGGGTACTTATAAAATTGAAGAAAATACTTTAAATTTCCAGCTTCCGCAATGCGAGGTTGTAAATGGTCGTCTTGTCTGGTCTAAGGATGGTGGAGAAATTTACCCTTATCTTTATGATTATGACAAGAGTTCGGGCTTGATTTCTGTTGTTGATGATGAAGACGAGCGAATGAACATGGAGTATGTTGGTTCTTCGTTCCCTGTCGGTTCTTGGATTGCTACAGAAGAGGAAAATGGCATTAAAATCGGCTTCGCTTTGGAATCTGATAAAAATGCAAATCTTGTCGCTTATTATGGTTGCTTTATGGAAAGCGCTCTTGGCAACAAAGTGTTTGATGAAGAATATCAAGCTGTCGAAATTATTGATTGCGAAACTGTAGATGTGGCTGGAATGCAATTGAAGGTAAAGTCTGCGACGACATCTTCTATGTCCTTGGAATATTCTGTGGGTTCCGTATCTTGTCCGATAGAAATGAATATGCGCTATGCTATTAATGAAACAGATTGCAAGGCTGCATACGAAGAATACAAAGTTGATGACGAGGCTGAAGATGAATTCTATTTTGATGAATATATGGAAGAAATCGTTTCTGATGACGCTTGCATGATGAGTATGGTCTTGGAATTGATGAAGGGGTTGTGCCCAGATGGTGAATGCAACTTTGGTGATTTTGATATGCCTGCCCTTGCTAAGCAAGCTTCCGCTTCGAATCCTGCGGCTGATAAAATTGCGTTGGCCAAGAAGATTGCTATGGTTGTTACTAAGGCTGTCGTAAAGTAAAGAATCTGAAGTTGAAAAAGGTTCCGCGAAAGCGGAACCTTTTCTTGTTTCCATGAAAAAAGTCAACCAATCTTTTGGAATGGTTGACTTTTATAGTTTGCTGTTTACGTGTTGCCAGTGCTAAATTACAGTCCAGAAAGTTCGCGGGCCTTGGCTTCCACGCCTGCGGTGTCTTTCGGGTCCTTCAGCATGATGTTCACGAATACGGAACCAGCAACCACTGCATGCACGTGCTTGCAGAGAACCTTGGACTGTTCGCCGGTACGAATACCGAAACCGCCAAGAACCTTGGCGCCGCCCTTGCCTACGGTGTCCAGGAAGTCGAGGGTTGCCTGGTCGATGACCGTCTGGGAACCGGTAGTACCTGCGCGCAGTGCTGCGTAGATGTACTTGAATCCCTTGGAGGCCATTTCTTCGAGACGCTTCTGGGTCATGCTGGGAGCTGCCACCGGAATGTTTTCGAGACCGTACTGAGCGCAAGCGGCGGTAAGGCCTTCGTCGTTATCGAAGGGAAGGTCCGGAATAATGCAAGCGCTAACGCCTGCGTCCTTGCACATCTTCACGAAGTTCTCGACGCCCGGAGTGAATGCCAGGGAGCCGTAGGTCATGATGTAGATGGGGGTGTCCGGATGCATGTCGTGAATCTTCTTCACGATTTCAAGACCCTGCTTGGTGGAGTAGCCTTTTTCCAGAGCCACGGTAGATGCGGTCTGGATTGCGGGACCGTCGGCGCTGGGGTCGCTGAAGGCCAACTGGATTTCGAGAATGGATGCGCCGCCCTTTACGAGAGCGTCTGCAATTGCCACGGAAGTTTCGCCATCAGGGAAACCGGCAATCAAATGGGACATTAAACGGATAGGTGCGTTCATATTTTTAGGTATGAGGTGTGGGGTCGCTTGCGTTGCTCGCTTTGAGGTCGGCCTTTGGCCTCTGAGGTTAAAGTTTAATGGTTGAAATTTAAGGTTGCGTTTACTCGCTTTGATATGAAGTTCTTTTGCCTCTAGGTGCCTTGGCACCGACCTCATAGCTCAAAGCGCGAAGCGCGTCCTCAAACCTACTTGTTCATAATCTCTGCGTCGTGGATGTCTTCGTTGTTGTTCAGACGCTTCAGTTCTGCGGCCAGGAATTCCTTCCACTTTTCGGGGCGGAACACGGGGCTCGTGATGAAGATGTCCTTGTCGCCGCGGCCACTCATGTTGATGATGAT
>DCGZ01000019.1:40676-40847 GCA_002314675.1 Fibrobacter sp. UBA1765
CGGCGGCACCGGCGTGGGAACTTTCGAGAGCGAAGAGGATGCCTTCGTTCTTGGCAAAGAAGTTTACTGCTTCCAAAGCTTCCTTGTCCAAAATGCTGGTGAATTCCACGCGGCCACATTCGCCGAGGGCTGCAAGCTGCGGGCCAATGCCCATGTAGTCGAGACCTGCGG
>DCGZ01000019.1:40917-41043 GCA_002314675.1 Fibrobacter sp. UBA1765
CGATGCCCACCTTGGCGGCATTGCCCACCATGCGGGCTGCGTTTTCGCCCAGCTTCGGGCCTACGCCACCGGCTTCTGCGCCGATAAGACGAACGTTCGGATTTTCGATAAACGGAGTGAACACGC
>DCGZ01000144.1 GCA_002314675.1 Fibrobacter sp. UBA1765
AGAACCTTATCGATACCTTCGATCTTCATTTTTTATCTCCACATAACAAAAACGCCGAACCAAACGGCCCGGACGTTAACTAACAAAATCAAAAGAAACGGAATGCTTAAAAATAGCGACACCAGCTGCCTTGCAGATTTTAGCCTTGCAAACGAGTGTGAGCATTGTCTTCATTCTTTAAAACCTATGGTTCGTTTCGTTCAAACTTTCCCCAATATAGAAAACTAAATTGCATTTTGCAAAAATGTAATGCTAAATTCCTAAATAAAACGATTTTGTAATATGTAGACGCTTGAAAATGAACCTTAAAATCAAGAAAATGTAAAAAAAAGGCCCCATCGAGGGGCCCTTTTAAGCAAGACTTAAAATTAGTCGTCGGACTTTTTCTTCTTTTTCTTCTTCTTCGGCATTGCGTCGTCAGCAACTGCAGAACCCTGGTTCTTCTTGCTGCCGTCTACGACAACTGCCTTTGCGTTAGCGCCAAAGCCGTATTCAGCTGGGTTGAAGCCATCCGGGAACTTTGTCTTGTTGTTGAAGAAGATCTTCTTTGCTGTGAACTTTTCGATCTTTGCGCCAGAAAGGTCGGCACCGTCGAAAATAACGTTTTCCATCTTGGTATCAGCGTTGATCTTGATACCGGTAAGGTCTGCGTTTGTGAAGTTAACCTTGGTAAGCTTTGCGCCTTCGAAGTTTGCACCAGAAAGCTTTGCGCCAACAAAGTCTGTTGTTTCGATGTTTGCACTGGAGAAGTTTGCCTTGGTCATTTCTGCACCGTCAAAGATGCACTTGAACACGTAGGCACCATCGAATACGCTCTTCAACATCTGGGCATTCTTGAAGATGTTCTTGGAAACTTCGGTATCAAAGTAAGAAGTGCCGTTGAGCTTAGCCTTTTCAAGGTTGCTCTTTGCAAGTGTACCCTTATCGAATACAACACCGGTCAAGTCCTGGCCTGCGAACTGCATGTTCTTGACAGTAGACTGTGCGAACTGGGCCTTCTGGAGCTGTGCCTTAGAAAGGTCCACATCGTCGAATGTTGTAAGGGAAAGGTCTGCACCCTGCAAGTTCACGTTGTTGAACTTTGCGCTACCAAGCTTTGCTCTAGAAAGACCAGCCTGGGAGAAGTTAACGTCGGTAAGTGTTACGCTACCGAAGTTTGCGTTGATAAGGTTGCACTTTGTAAAGTCTGTCTTGACGATTGTTGCACCCTTCAAGTTGGCACTACCCATAAGGGAACGGCTGAAGTTTGCATTGGTAAGGTTTGCATCGCCAAAGTCTGCTTCGGTCAAGTCCACGTCGATAACGGAAGCATTGGTAAGGTTTGCGTCGCTAAAGTCGGTCTTGTCGGAGACCTTCATAGCGTCAAGCTTTGCACCCTTGAGGTTGGTCTTTGGGAACTGGCTGTCAAGGAGTGTAGCACGGTAAAGGTTGGCTTCTTCAAGGTCTGCACCCTTGAAGTTAGAGTTGCGGATATCTGCGCCGCTAATGATTACGCCCTTGAGCTTTGCGTCGCGGAAGTCTGCATCACTAATTACAGCGTTCTGGAAGCTAACGCCAGGGAGCTGTGCATCACGGAAAGACGGACCAACACCGCTAGCACGCTGGAAGTTGGTCATGCCTTCGACTGCCTTGGCCTTGTCGAACTTAAAGCCGTCAATATTGTTATGGAAAGCTGTTTTCAGTTCCATGTTGCGGTAATCCTGTGCGAAAGCAGCACAAGACAATGCACCGAGCAAGATCAAGCCGAACTTATATGTTTTTTTAAGCAGCATAAGCGTTGCGTTCCTTTATATATAATCTAAAACTGGTATAAAACCTAAAAAGTGTCCCTAAAATAACTAAAAAAACAGCAAAGAGCTAAGATTTTTAAGTTTTTTTTGATAAAATCCCTTAAATTTTAGTAAATAAGCTCTTTTGTAAACGAAAAAATACCTACGAAACTCGAAAATGCATGTTGAATGCTTGAAATTCTAGCTGTTTTACCTTGGTTAAGGATTAAATTGTTACCTTTGGCGCTGTATGTTTAATTTTCCGATAAAATCCTACGATGTTGTGGTCTGTGGAGCCGGTCCAGCCGGCCTAAAGGCTGCTTACGAGATTTTGCAACGTTCCGGTGGATGCTATTCTGTTCTTTTGTTAGATCGCAAGTTCCCATGGAAAGAACCTGTGATTTGTGCCGAGGCAGTTTCGGTCAAGGCTTTTTCAAAATACTGGCCGGTAAGGCAGCGCTTTGTGCGCGGCAATCTTTCGGGAGTTTACTTTGTTGCCCCGAATGGAGCTAAGGCTGAATTCTATAAAAAAGATTGCGCCTTGCAATTGAATCGTGCGGAACTTCATCGGGATATGTTTGAAGCTAGCGAAAAGCTCGGAGTCGCATACGATTTTGCAACGAAGGTCAGTAAGCTAGAACGCCTGGATAATGGCCTTTGGAATGTTCTTGTAGAAAAAGACGGCGAGCGTGCTACTGTTACAGCCCGTGTCGTTGTTGATTCGACAGGCCCTGGTGACAAGCTTACAAAGCATCTGCCAGAATTTGCGGACTTCGAAGACGGAAAGGCTGATTTGGAACCGGCCGCATTTGCGATTGTAGAAGGCGTTGAACATAGCCGAGAACATATCGAGCTTTACTTTGGTTCGGAATTCTTTGGCGGCTATGGCTGGGTTTTTCCGCGAGACGGTATTGAAGTGAACCTTGGCCTTGTTCTTGGTAGGGAGGCCTTGCCGGAACATTCCGCAAGAGCCGCTCTGGACAAGTTCCTTGAAAAGTTCCCGACAGCAAAAATCAAGGGTATTTATGGAGGCCCGATCGCTTGTGGGCAGTCTAGGAAGCAAGTCGCAAAATTTGGCCTTTTCAAGGCAGGTGACTCAGCTAGTACTGTAAACCCGATTAGCCGTTCTGGCATAGTCGAAGCTATAAAGAGCGGTTACTGCACTGCGCTTTCTGTTTTGGAATGGCTTGCCGCAAGCGATGAGACAGGCAGAGCTGCTGCAGAACGTGCTGCCTTTGATCGTTGGTTTGAATTGCAGGGAAAAACGCATTTACGCATTGCAAAAGCAAAGAAGGGCTTTAACAGCATTTCCGATGCGAAGCTTAACAAGGCCGCGACAAAGCTTAGCAAGTATTCGAGGGAGGAATCTTCAATTTTCAAGATATTCTTTACCGTGCTTGCAACGTCGCCGTCCCTTATTTGGAAGATGCGTTCATTCTTGAAATAGAATAATAGGATAACAACAAATGTCTGAACTCGAAAAACGTCAAGAGGAAGTTCGTGAAGCGTTCGCTTCGTTTACGGACCCGGACGACAAGTGGAAGTACATTTTGAAGCTTGCCAAGGAGCATCCTGGCATGGACGCTTCATTGAAAGATGAAAAGTTCCTTGTGAAAGGCTGTGCAGCTACAATGTACCTTGTTCCAAAGTTTGAAAATGGCGTTCTTGTATTCAATATGGATACCGAAGGCGGTAAGGAAAACCCCTTGATCAGCCGTGGCCTTGGTGCTATTGCATTAAAGATTTATAATGGCTTGACACCTGCCGAAATCTTGACTGCTGATCCTGCATTTTTCCAGACCATAGGTCTTTCTGTTGGCTTGTCGCCTACAAGGGCCAATGGCTTTGCTAGCCTTTTGAAGCAGATTTTTTTGTATGCCAGAGTCTTTGCTGCTATGGCTGCAAGATAATTCAAAATTAAGAATGCAGAATTAAGAATAAAAAGTAGGAATAACGAATGCTTACATTTATTAAGAAAGACCATAACTTTGATGGCGAAGATACCCAGATTAAAAGGGAAAAAGAAAAGCAGGCAGAAAACGCAGCTCCTGAAAAAATGAAGTTCATGAGCCTTAGTGACTTGCTGACTCTTCTTGTGATTGCTGGCCTTATTGGTGGCGGTTACTATTATTTCAAGACTTCTAAGGAAAACTCTGCCGCGGCTTTTGCTAAGTGCGATGAAATTTTCAATGCAAACCAGTTGCTCGCTGCCGAGGCCTGCTATGATTCTACCTGGGATCTTGGCTACATTGCTGATTCCATGGAAATCGTTCGCCAGAATCGTACAAGCCTGATTGCAGACCTTCGCCTTACACAGATGGATTTGCTGCAGAGTGTTCAGGATTATATCAAGGAAAACGACTTGAATGCTGCGAAGGAAGAAATGAAAAAGCTCCAAGGCGAAAACTTGCTCATTGGCAAGCACCTTGAAGCCTGGAAGAAGGCTGAAGCTGCTGTAGCTGCAGTTCCTGCTACTGTTGAAGCTCCGGCAGCTCCGGCTGTTCAGGACTCTTCTGTAAAACAGTAATAGTTCTTTCTGTTTCGTTTACGATTTCAATGTTAACGGTGTAGGTGATCCCTATGCCGTTTTCTAGTCTTTCGGACCATTCGATAAGGGTGATGCCGTCGCTATCCAAGAAACGGTCCAGCCCAGCTTCTTCAAGATCGCAGCTGCCATCTAGACGGTACAAGTCCAAATGGTATATTGGTGGATTGTTCGGATATTCGTGAACGATTGTGTAGGTAGGGGAGCATACGGTTCCGTTAAAGCCTAGCCCCTTGCAAATTCCTCGAATTGTTGCAGTTTTCCCTGCACCTAGATTTCCAAAGAATGCGATTGTGTCGCCTGGCTTTAGCTGCTTTGAAAATTCTACAGCCCAGTTAAAAGATTCTAGTTCGGAATGGCTTGTAAATGTAGTCATGATAAGAAAATAGAAATAAGAAGACAGAGGAAAGAGAACAGGAGTCAGGAATCAGAAGATGGAAGACGTAAGACGTAAGATGGAAGATGGAAGACGTAAGACGTAAGATGGAAGACGGAAGACGAAAGATGGAAGATAGGAGTCAGGTCGCACCTTCGGTG
>DCGZ01000187.1 GCA_002314675.1 Fibrobacter sp. UBA1765
CAATTAAATCTAGTATTTTGTGCATAGCAGGTTCATTGGCTATACGTTTTTTTTCGCCTAACAGCATTCCGCAGGACCTATCTACCCCGCCGAGCATACCGTTAGCCATCGCTTGTTCATATTCTTCCTGAGAAATGAATGTACGGGCCATAAAAATCTGGAACAGATTTTCGGGAGAATAAAGGCTTACAGAAGCCGCAGACTTCAGGTCGCAAACGTCTCCCCGCGCAACGCTACGGTCCAAAACATATTCCACTTCAAAAGTTTCAGCAGGGCAAATCCTAACATGACCGTTTGGAATATCCCATTCCGCATTCACGGGAGCGTCGTAGAACTTAAGTTCTTCCGGCTCCCCCGCTGCTCTACGCAGGCCATAAAAGAAGGGCGCCGCAGAACCATCCATCAGGGGCACTTCCGCGACAGACTTGCCATCGGCTGCCCCAGAAACGTTCACATTAAAGCGGCGGCTGGGCCACATCAAGAATACGGGAGCCAAATGTTCCGGACTTGCAATAGAGCCAACATTCAAGCCCACAGCATGAGCACAAGCCTCATCCTCGTAAGAATAAATAGCTGTACGAGCAGCTTCAAACTTCAAGTCCGAAAAAATCTTGCATAGATCTGTACGGTAAACTTCCTTACCGTCCACGCACCAAACAACGCGAGGCTTGTGGGTCGGATCCCTTTCTAAAACATCCACCGTCACCTTGGCGCTTTTATGCGACAGCGACGGAGATTCAAATTCAAAATGCTGAGCATTGGTTGTCATACATTCGGCAAAGATAGAAAATACTTCTTTCTTTTTTTATTTTTCCCTAAGAACAACATTCATTAGAGGTTTTTACATGGGCTTAGAGAGATTGAAGCAATACCCCGTACAGTTTTCCAGTGCATTCAAGAGATTTCCTATAGCCATTGGATTTTTCGCCGTTTTCACGCTGTTCAATATTTTACTTACGTTCCTCAACTTTTATGACTACGATAACGCACTGACTTTTATAAAAGAACATAACCTGATTCCCATTGGAGAAGCATATCCTCTGTGGGCGGCATTCCTTGCCATCGGTCTCAGACTCTATCAGGAATCCGGACGCAAAATTCCCATTGCTGTAAGTGCGATCCTTCACGTAGCACTCTTTATTGTGTCTGTAACACTTCTCCCCACTCTATTTGATCAATTTTCTGACCATTATAGATTGGGATTATTTCGGTTCCCCCACTTCATTGTGGCAACCTCCATCACGCTAGTCTCATGCTCATTCCTCATCCCCACATTCCTTTCCAAGAATGATTTCTCACTGTGGCGCTTCCTGGGAAAATTTACCGTATCCCTAATCACCGCCCTGCTGGTCACTGCGGCTTTTTACCTGACCACCAGCCTGCTTACTCTTTGCATTACGCAGCTTTTTGACATTGAGGTTTTTCCAACTTTCGGATGGATCTGTTTCTCGGAACTTTGCGGGTTCCTAATCGCCCCTTTCTTGTTCCTTGCAGGCCTCCCCACCATCGATTCATCTGAAAATCCGCCGACCCTCGGGAAGCTTCTTTCGAGCGTTGTCCATTACATGTTCATTCCCGCTCTGCTTGCCTACATTGTCATTCTCTACATCTACTGCATCAGCGCCCTCTTTCTTGGAAAAATGCAATGCGATGTGTTCAGCATTACCATCGCCGTTGCAGCCACCCTTTCCATCCTATTCTATAACATTCTCAGTCCCGCACAACACCAGCCTTCGAAGAGTTTTGACAAGATCCTTCTTAAAATTTTCCCCATCGCCGTAATTCCCCTTCTTGTCTTGATGACTGCCGTAATTTTTTCCCGCATTCATCAAGCCGGCCTAACACTCACCCGCTACTACGTCGTTTCCGCCAACGTCTGGTACTATACAGTCTTCATCATTTTCCTGCAGAAAAAAAATTTCCAAGAAAATCTGGTGGATCTTCGCCACATTCAGCATAGCCACACTGATTACTTGCACTGTTCCAGATCATATCTTTGAAGAAAAAAGTCTCCCAAAACATGAAGACATTTCCATTAAAAAGTCTGACAACGATATCAACGATTCCACAGAAGTTGAAATTCCCCTACAGGCCAACTCTTCCACAAAACTGGTAGGTACCATAGGTTCTCACTGCCAAAACAACTTCTGTCGCGAAAATTCCGCAAGACACATGTCGTATAAAGCAAAATCTTACGAAGTTACAGGCATCCCCGCAGATTTTAAAAACATTCAATTCTTTGATAAAATATCATTTAATAAAGAACAGTTAAAAATCGAAAACGACACCATATTCATCCAGCTGAAATACGGAAACGACAGCACCGCCAATTTCACCATTCCTTCTGATATATTTATCACGAAGCTTCCGGAAAAAGATCAGGAGCCTCTTGTCCTGAAAAGCAAAAATGCAACACTGCTTGTTACAGATTGCATCCTAGCGTTCTATCCCTATAGCGAGATGAGCACCATAAACATGAACAATGCTCTGCTCTTTACGAAATAAGCATTATATGCGTCTTACTTTTTCAAATGCTTCTTGGCCATCATGCGCAACTCTACCATTTGTCTGCGCCAGATGTCGGCGTCGATGGCGGGGAAACCAGCCACGGTGCAGCCTGCAGGAACGCTCTTGGTGACGCCCGCTTTTGCAGTAATGGTTGCGCCACAGCCCACAGTCAAATGGCCTGCAGTCTTTGCACCGCCAGCGATATTCACATCGTCTTCTACGATGGTGGTGCCACCTAAAGCAGTTTGTGCAGCCATATAGACGTTGTTGCCTACAACGCTGTTGTGCCCGATTTGAACCATGGCATCAAAGTGGCTGTCGTTCCCGATGGTGGTGGGCGAAATAAAACCCGCAGCCACCACAGTGTTGGCGCCGAAGCTACAGTTATTGCCTATGCGAACCCCAGCCAGATGCGGCACAGGGCGACGCTTACCCTGGTATTCGTAGAAACCAAAACCGCGACTGCCAACTACAACCCCAGCCTGGAAAATGCAACCCTCCCCCACAACCACATTA
>DCGZ01000112.1 GCA_002314675.1 Fibrobacter sp. UBA1765
CCAGCTTTAATTTGCTTTTCTCTGGCTATTGCTAATTGAATATCGTTGAATTCTTCAAAATAGCCGAGTTTATCAATGTTATATTGGCTGGTGAATCCTTTTATTGACTTATTTTTGTGTTCTTCAATTCTGCGTTTTAAATTGTTTGTAACGCCTGTATAGAGAGTGCCGTTTCTTTTGTTGAAAAGAATGTAGACGTAATATTTTTTCATTCAATATTTCTGTTTGTCATAATTTTATTCCTTATGTACTTAAAGTGTTTCTGGATTGCTTCGCTTCGCTCGCAATGACAGAAAAGGCTTGCTCGCAATGACAGAAAAAGTTGTTTGCAATGACAGGGATGGCTTGCTTGCCATGACTGGAGAGCCTGTTTAGCAAAGTCAGTGACTATAACGTGCATGTCATTGCAAGGCCGTAGGCCGCGGCAATCTGGTATTACTTGATTTCTACAATCAGGTGGATTTCTGCGGAAAGCTGTACTGAGTCGGCGATGGCGTTCATGTCGCCTGGCATGCCTTTAGCGCGGGCGCTGCCGAGCATTGCAACTCCATTCATATTGTCTGCAAAGACTACACCATCGTTATTGTAGCCAGAACCAATGTAAAGGACCTTGCCAAGTTTTGCGCCGACGCTCTTTGCATAGATTTCAGCCTTTGCCATTGCCTTTTCGCCAGCCTTCCTGATAATCTTTTCTTGTTCGACCTTGGAATCCTTGAGGGTTGCCACAGTGCGGCCAAGGTCAAGTTCAGGTTCAAGAGAAAGTGCCTGGATAAAGTCGGCAGCGTCCTGTTTCTTTTCAATGGTAGCTACAAAGCTCTGGCTTGCCTCGTATTGGGCGAATTCTCTAATGCCGTCCTTGTAAGTCCATTCCTTGCGAAGATCCACGCTGTTCTGCTGAATATCGCTTTCAGAAATTTCATGCTCCTTTGCAATGGCAAAGAACTTCTTGCGGCGTTCATCAATCTGTTTGAACAATGCTTCCTTGTCCCTGTTTCGCATTTCAATGGAAACTCGAACCTTGAATTCGTTGGCTTCAAATTTCTGGGATTCAGTCACATTGACTTCGACGGATGGTACCGCGTAAGGGGCGCCGCTATGCGGAGTGAATGTTTCCGTCGTTGCAACAGTATTGCTTGAGTTCTTGTGCAAAAGTGCAAGGCAAATGATTGCGAGCACCACGATAAGAAAATACGATATTTTGTTATTCATATAACTGAATCTAGAAAAAAGGATGCCCTAAAACAAGGATTATCCTTATGTCATTCCAGTTTTAGAATCCATAGAGAATGTAAAGACCGATAATGTTTCGGGTGTTGTTATCTTCAAGAAGAATTGCGATATTATATTCGCCACGAATCGTTACCGCACCAAAGTTTACGTCAAGGCGCGGGATAAGATCCATTTTGTAATCGTGCTTTAGTTTGTCAACGGTACCGCTAGTGTTTAGTTCAATGGATGCTGTCACCGGGTTTCCAAAACGCAGTGTCGGAATGACGCCTGCAGCAAGTTTAAATAGGCCGTCAGGGTAGACAACTGCATCGCCGTATGCGGCTCGTGCTTCATAATCCATATAAAAGTTCTTTGCAACGTTATGGCGGTTTCCGTAAGTAAGAGCGAGGGCTCCGCCATTGTCTCGATTGATTCCAAAATAACCGTCTATGGCTATGAAGCTTCCTGAACTGAAAAATATTTTACCGCCGACATCAATGTTTCCGCGCCATTCCTTGCCTTCGGTAGTTTCCATGAGAACCTTGCCACCGAGTTCCAGGTATTTTGAAAGTTGGCCTTGAAAATTGACTGGAATGTGCGCTTCGGAATCGAAGGAGCTTACTAGCCCAACGCCAAACTGTGACTTGGAGCGACTGTGGAATTCTGGCCCTATTGTATAGCGAACTTCTTGAAGAAGGTCATGGGCATTTGCAATGAGGCTTGCAAACAGAATGAATAAGACTAGTAATTTGCGCATGTGTCCAAATTTAGTAAATTATTTGTAACTCGTTGATAATCAATGAGTTAGGTTAGCCTAGCTTTGGAACAAAAAAAGGGCCGCAATCGCTTTGCGACCCTTTAAAACATTTGAAATAGACTTACTTTGCCTTACGCATCTGTGCGGACTTTTCAAGTTCGCGTGCATTGATGATAAGCATCTGCAAGCGGTTTTCGATGTTTGCAAAGCTTGTATCCGGGTCGTAGTCAAGGCTAAGGACCTGGATGTGTTCGCAACGTTCCTTCACGGCCTTTGTAAGGCCACGGCCACTGATGTGGTTTGCAAGGCATGCAAACGGCTGCAAAATAATGAAGCTGTTGATGCCGTGCTTGGAGTTGTAAAGGATTTCGCCTGGAATGAGCCAGCCTTCTCCGGTGTTGTAGGTGGTGTCGATGATGTCTGTTACCATGCCCATGAGTTCATAGCAGTCTGCATGGTGTTCGTACAAACGGAACCACTTCTGCATGATCTTGTCGACAACCTTTGCCGCGTGGGTGTAGACCTTTGCGGTAATACCACCGATGAGCTTGTCTTCGAGCGGGCTTGCGGAGAAGCCGCGCTTGAGCTTTTCGCCACGAACAGCTTCGTCAACACGGAAGAAGTCGAGCATGCCCGGCAGGTAGACTTCCATGCCGTTGTTCATGAGGTAATCTTCGATGTAGCCGTTTGCACTTGGATGGTAGTTCATGAGAATTTCACCAAGCACAGCAACGCGTGGCTTACGAATGCCCTTTTCGCGATCTTCAGTAAGCTTTATTTGATTGAATTCCTGGATGCAAGCAATGAACTGTGTCAAAGCCTTTTTCGGGTAGGCAAGTTCGTGCTTCTTGAGGTTTCCAAGGGTATGCATGATCTTTGGCATCCACTTGTCGTAAACCTTCTGCGTGTCATCCTTCGTAGCTTCGTATGGGCGAAGTGCTCTGTAGATTGTTTCGATAGCATCCATGCATACAAGGCCCCAGAGCATGTGGAGTCTGAAGTCAAGACCAAGGCGGAAGCCCGGGTGCATTTCCTTGTTGTCGGAGCCAGTCGTGATGATGGAAACATCCTTGAAGCCGGCTTCGTCAAGAGCCTTACGGGCAAGCACTGCATATTGCACTGCACGGCAGTTTTCGCAGTTCTTTGCAAGACCCATGGAAACATCGCACTGCTTTACTTCTGGGTGGTCAAAGAGCCATAGAAGGTTTTCGCCGATGTTCACTTGGCATGGGAAGCAAATGTCGTTGTGAACAAATTTCTTACCAAGTTCAATAGCACGTCTATCTGCAATCGGGAGCTTTTCTGCAATGTAGCCTTGTGCTGTAATATATTCCTGTGCAAGGAGGCTGAAAGCAGGGGAGAGGTTCGGAATAAGAATGCGACGCTTGCTCTTGTCGGAATCGACGAACGGCGTGTGGAACAACGGTTCGTTGCTTGGTTCCTTGTCTGGCAGGTTCGCTGCACGGCGGGACTTCACTGTTTCTATGAAGCTCTTGATACGGATACCGACTGGGCCACGGGCGTCGCCTTCGTCGAGCTTTAGCATCAAAAGTTCCTTGACAGAAGTCTGGTGGAGCATGCGGTTCATTTCATCGGTCAAGATGGAATCGTGGCCGCAGCCGAAGCTTACGATCTGTACAAGTTCAAGGTTCGGGTCCTTGGCGGCAAGCATTGTTGCGCCGAGCATACGCAAATGGAACGTGTTCTTGATTTCCATTCGGGTTGCCTTAGGAACATCCTGGTCGTAGACGCCTGGCAAGCTTTCTGTTGTAAGAACTGGAATGCCCATGCGTGTAAAGTGGCTTGCCACGTTGTGGTTCACAAGGGTATCGGCATGGTACGGGCGACCTGCGATAACGACTGCGAAACTGTTGTTCTTGCGAACATCGTCAAGAACCTTCTGGCCTTCTTCAATGAGGGTCTTGCGATAGGTGTCAAGAGCCTTTTCACCTTCTGCAATAGCCTTCTTCAAAAGCTTCTTGTCAAGTTTCCAGTTGTCGTGGAACCATGTAATGGTCTGTTCCTTGCGGAGCTTTGCGTTGAACCAGTGGAAAATAGGCTGGTCCATCGGAATGTTGTTGTAGCGGTTCGGATCGTCCGTGTTCTTGCAGACATTCGGGTATGCCTGAACAACAGGGCAGACTGCCGTAGCTGTAAACTTTGTGTGATCACTTGGGACTGCAACCATCATCGGGAAGAAGATTCTATCGACCTTCTTGTCGACAAGGTACTTTACGTGGCCGTGAACAAGCTTTGCCGGGAAGCAAACCGTATCGGACGGAACGCTGTGGAGACCGCTTTCGAAAAGTTCGTAGTCACTCTGCTTGCTTACGACAACGGTGTAGCCAAGGCTTGTAAAGAATGCCTTCCAGAACGGGAGACTGTTCCAGAATTCAAGGGCGCGAGGAATACCGATTGTCTTGCCTGTATTTTCAACAAGCTTTGCCGGAGCGTAGTCCTTTACAAGGAGCTGGTTCGTGCGCTTGATCATGTCTGGCACGGCAAGCATCTTCTTGTTGATTTCTGCAATCAAAGCCTTTGTCTTAGGATCGTTCGGGTCGGCTGTAACTTCGCCGCGTTCGCAACGGTTGCCGGTAACAAAGCTCTGGCCATCGCTGAATGTTACGATGGTACGTGAACAATGGTTGGTGCAGTACTGGCAAAGCTGACCAGGCTTGTTGTCCCAGCTGAAAGTCTTCATGGCTTCGAGGCCAATGAAGTTCGACTTGAGCTCCGGATTAGCCTTGCGTTGTTCTTCCATGAACTTCTTGGTAAGGAGAGCGATACCGATAGCGCCCATTTCGCCCGGACGTTCCGGACGGATTGGCTTTAAGCCTGTGTACTGTTCAAATGCGCGGAGCACTGCGTTGTTCTTGAAGGTACCGCCCTGAACCACAACCTTGTTACCAAGGGTGTTCAAGTTGCGAATACGGATAACCTTCGTAAACACGTTGTTGATGATGGAGCGGCAGATACCGGCGATAATGTCTTCTGGCTGCTTACCGTCGCGCTGTTCCGTAATGATGGAACTGTTCATGAACACTGTGCAGCGGGAACCGAGCTGACTTGGGCTCTTTGCGTTAAATGCAAGCTCCGCAATCTTTTCCATCGGAATGCCGAGGGAACGTGCGTAGGTTTCAATGAAGGATCCGCAACCACTGGAGCAGGCTTCGTTAAGGATAATGCCAGTTACAACGCCGTCTGTAACGGAGATTGCCTTCATGTCTTGGCCACCGATGTCCAAGATGAAGGAAACATCTGGGCAAAGGCGCTGTGCCGCGTTGGCGTGTGCTACGGTTTCTACAGTGTGGTAGTCAGCGTGGATTGCCTTTGCAAAAAGCTGTTCGCCGTAACCTGTAGTACCAACGCCAAGAATGTTCAGCTTGCATCCGTATTCTTCATAGCGGTCGCTAAGTTCGTTCAAGGCGCTCTTGAGCACGGCGAGCGGTTCACCGTTGTTGCTTGCGTAGAAACCATCAACGATATTATCCTGTTCGTCCATCAAAACGAACTTTGTCGTTGTAGAACCTGCGTCGATACCGAGGTAAACGTTAAGTTCCGTACCACTTGCCGGCTGCGGGTAGTTGTTGCTTGCCATCTTGTGGTCTTCGAGGAACCGCTTGTATTCGGCATCATCCTTGAAGAACAGGTCTGCAGCAGCCTTGGCCTTGTTTTCGGCCTGGCGGTTTTCGTTAAAGTGAACGAGGGCGTCAAGGGAATATTCTTCGCGGTACAGGCATTCCTGGTCGTTGAACATGGAACCAAGGGAAAGTGCCGCACCAAGGGCTACGAGAACTTCGGAATGTTCAGGAACAATGGCCTGTTCATCTGTAATGCCAAGGCGTTCCTTAAAGGCGCGAACAAGAGTATGGTTAAAGGTAAGCGGGCCACCTTCAAAAATTACTGGCGGCTTGATTTCCATACCTTGCGCAAGGCCACCGATGGTCTGCTTTGCAATGGCATGGAAGCTCGAAAGGGCGATATCTTCCTTGGCGACGCCGCTGTTGAGCATCGGCTGGATGTCGGTTTTTGCAAACACGCCGCAACGGCCTGAAATTTCATAGACCTTTTGGCCACGGCTTGCGTAACCTTCGAAGGCTTCCGTCTTGATGCGGAGAAGTTCTGCAACCTGGTCAATGAATGCGCCTGTACCACCGGCACAGACACCGTTCATGCGCATGTCGCTTGCAATGAGCTTGCCTGTAGTAGGATCTTTTTCGAAGAAGACGACCTTTGCGTCCTGACCACCAAGTTCAATGGCAACCCTAGTTTCTGGGTGAGTTGCACGAACGGCAAGGGCGTTTGCCACCACTTCTTGTACAAAGAAAGATTTTGTAGCTTCGGCAAAAGGCTGGCCACCGCTACCGCAGAAGGCAACGCCGAACTTTTTGCCAGGATACATTCCATGGGCTTCTTTCAAAAGTTCAAGCACCTTTGCTGCCTGCATGGCATTATGGCGCTGGTAGGAATAATGGAGCAATTCCTGAGTCTTAGGGTCTACAACTGCAATTTTTACGGTGGTGGAACCAACGTCCATACCCACCCAAAGATCTTCCATAGTCTTCTTCATAGTGCGCCCAAAGTTAGAAAAATCGGTGGGGAAGAACCTTGTAAATAGGTGTTTATTCCGATAAAATGTAAAGTTTTGGATGTTTGAAATTAGTTATTGAATTTTTATTCATTAATAAGTGAAATCCCGCAAATTTGATTGGGCAAATTCACGGGATTTTGGTCTAGGTTAGATTTTTAATGTTTTCAAGTGTTCCGAGAGTTCCATGTTCGCCGCATAGTCAACAGGGCATTCGATGATGCAAGGGACATCCTGGTTGAATGCTTCTTGAAGGGTTGGAATCAAGTCTTCCGTGCGTTCAATGCGGTATCCCTTCAAGTTCATGCTTTCTGCGTACTTTACAAAATCCGGGTTGGTGAACTTGATGCCAAAGCTTGTTCCGTAGTGTTCTTCTTGCTTCCACTTGATTAAGCCGTAGTTGCCGTCGGTAAAAATCAGGGTCACAAACGGAATGTGTTCACGGTAAGCGGTTTCAAGTTCTTGGCTGTTCATCATGAAGCCGCCGTCGCCGGTAACGGCAAGAACCTTTTTGTCTGGGTTCAAAAGTTTTGCTGCGACTGCGCCCGGGACTGCGATGCCCATTGTTGCAAAGCCGTTTGAAATGATGCAAGTGTTGGGATGGAAGCAATGGTATTGCCTTGCAATCCACATTTTGTGCGCGCCAACATCAGAAAGCAAAATGTCGCTTTCGCCCATGACTTCTCGAATGTCGTGCAAGACTTTTTGGGGCTTGGGAGGGAAGCTGTTGTCGTTATCAAACATCGCATGGTCTGCGGCCATCTTTTCGCGAATGCTTAAAGCCCATTCAGGTTCCTCGGTATTTGAGCAAAGCATTCTGAGAGAATAAAGTGATGTTGAAATGTCGCCAATCACTTCTTCTTCGGGCTGGTAGAATTTGTTGATATGGTTGGGCGTTTCATCGATATGAATGATTTTCTTGTCGCCATTTGTGTTCCATTTTGCTGGAGCGTATTCGACAACGTCATAGCCTACGGCAATTACGAGGTCTGCAGCTTCCAGGATATAGTTCTGGAAGTCCTTTTGCGGAATACCGATGCACCACATGGAATACTTGTTGTCGCATGGGATAACACCCTTTGCCATCATTGTGCTTACGACAGGAATCTTGGCGTGGGTTGCAAAATCGGTTAAGGCCTTTGAAGCATTGTTGCGTACGGTAGAATGCCCTGCGAGAATCACAGGACGCTTAGCCTTTGCAATGGCGTTTGCTGCCGTTAACAATACATCGTTACTTGCAGAAACGGAGTTTTCACGGTGATGTTTTAAAGGAAGTTGTGCGATGCCATCTGAAACAGCCATGGCCGCGATGTTGCAAGGCAAGTCGATATGGCAAGCGCCCGGCTTTTCCATTTCTGCATACTTGAAGGCAATGCGAGCGATTTCATTTACTGTATCTGGACGAACAACCTGCTTGCTTCGCTTTGTGATAGGCGTGAACATGTTCACGAGATCAAGATACTGGTGGCTTGTCAAGTGCATTCGTTCCGTACCGACCTGGCCCGTAATTGCAATCAATGGTGCTCCATCGGAATTGGCATCGGCAACGCCTGTCACAAGGTTTGTCGCTCCTGGACCAAGCGTAGAAAGGCAAACACCGGCCTTGCCTGTTAAACGACCATAGACATCTGCCATAAAGGCTGCACCTTGTTCGTGCCTAGTAGTAATGAATTCAATGGATGATTTTTTGATTGCCTCGAGGAGTTCAAGAGTTTCTTCACCAGGAATTCCAAAAATATACTTGACGCCTTCGTTTTCGAGGCACTTGATTAAGACTTCTGCAGTATTCATATTTTTTCTTTTTTTTGTTTAAATATTTGTCTTAAACTGTTTGCAAAAATTATGCCAAGGGTGATGTGAGTGCGTTTTTACAAAAAATTCCACAATCCCTTTTACATTTTTGTTTTGAATTACGTTTTCTGTAAATTTCATTCTTGTTTACTACGAGTCTTGAAAAGCCAAATCTTTATAAGAACATGTTTTGATGCGGTAAAGAATTGTGACTTTGTTAGAATCATTTAATTTACTACTTACATATTTCGTACAAAGTCTAAAGTCTGTTTAAAGCTAGACATCGTTGGCACAGCTTTTGCATGTATTGGGACATGAACTGTGTGGATACAGAAAATATTTTTATTAATTCGCTTTCTTCATTCTCTAAGGAAGAGTTTGAACACCGTTGCAGGCGCTTGCACAATGTGCTAGATGAAAACGATCTTTCTTCTAGCATGAGTGGAAACCACAAAGGTACAGACCCAGTCCCTTTGGTAATTTGTCCAGAGGAATGGAAGAAGCTTGAGGAGGGCATTGCACAAAGGGCTCGTCTCTTTAATGCACTTGCCGAGGATATTTATGGCGAGCAAAAGCTTTGGAAGAACGGAAAGTTGCTTTCTTCATTGCTATTTGCGAACCCGGACTTTTTGCAAGTTGCCTGGAAGGTTAAGCCTGCATTTGGTACGTTTGTAAACCTTGCGGCCGTTGATGTCGCAAGGCAAAGCGATGGTACTTTTGTCGCTATTGCAGACCATTTGCAAGTACCGGAAGGCCTTGGAAAGGCTCTTGAAAATCGCATTGGCGTTAGCCGTGCGTTCCCGGAACTTTTCCGTAGCATGCGAACCGAAAGGCTTGCCGGTTTCTTCAAGAAACTGCTTGACGGCTTGAATGAATTGCAGGAATCGCAAGATAACCATGACAAGGGCAAGGTAGTTCTCCTTGCTTCTGGGCCAGACAATGCGCGCCGTGCAGAAGACGCTGTGCTTGCCCGTTACCTTGGAATTCCTCTTGTAGAAAACGATGACCTTGCAGTCCGTAATTTGCAAGTGTACATGAAGACCTTGATGGGCTTAAAGAAGATAGGGACCATTTTCCGTCGAGTGGAAGATGGCATGTGCGATCCGCTGGAACTTCGCATTGATAGCGGTGAAGGTGCTGTAGGCCTGATAAGTACGGCACGCGCTGGCAATGTCGCTATTGCAAACTTCCTTGGTACGGGAGTCTTGGAAACACCGCTTTTCAAGCCGTTCCTATCAGAAATCTGCAAGGAATTGTTGGGCGAAGAATTGCTTTTGCCCGATGTTGAAACTTATTGGCTTGGAAATTCTGCCGATGCAAAGCGGGTTTTGGCGGAACCCGAAAAATGGGTTTTCAAGAAAATCTTTAGAGATCCGGGAACTTTCAAGGCTATTGAACCAAAAGCTTATGCTTCCATGACAACGACAGCGCAGCTTGCGCTTTTGCAGACTATTGAAAATACTCCAGAAGAATGGGTTGCCGAACGTTCAGTTGATATTGCAACCGACTATGGGTATCGAAATGGTGAAGTGGACCAGGCGATTGCCTTGATGCGCTTTTTTGCAGTGAATACAAAGAGTGGAACGTCGGTAATGCCTGGTGGACTTGGAATTTTCCAGTTCATTGACAAGTCTAAGCAAGAAAGCGCCGCTGCGAAGATTTCGAAGGCACACATTCTTGAAGATGAAGTTCTTGAAAAGGATATCTGGGTTCTATCTGAAAGGCCTGTTGCAAACTTCTCGTTGCTTGCACCTGCGGACCAGGCGATTATGCCTTCGCGTGCTGGTGGTGACTTGCCAAGCCGTGCTGCAGAAAACTTGTATCGCCTTGGTAGGGATCTTTCTGCTTCGAACATGATGGCTCGCATTGCAAGAGGCATTGCCGTAAGGCTTTCTGATGAATCGTGGACTGAAATGCCGGAGCTTTCCTGGATCTTGAAGGCTGGACTTGCCGATGACAGTCTTTCAATGCTTTCGCAGGATCCGGAAAATGCCTTGCGATACTTTATTCTGCGTAAAGACAACAAGAATGGCATGCAATGTATCTTGACTGAAATTCGTGATCTTGCAGTACAGTTGCGCGACAGAATTTCTGAAGATCTGTGGCTTTACTTGAATGGTTTTGGCGTTGCAGAAATGCCAGCTGGTGCTGGTGCTGCGGCACTGTTGCCTTATTTGAAGGCAGTTCTCTCAGACAGTGCCGCCGTGGCCGGGCTCGCTGCGGACTCCATGACGCGCGGCCACGAATGGCGTTTCTTGGAAATCGGTCGTGAAATCGAGAACGCCATTCGCACCTTACAGCTTGTAAAAAGTTTGCTTTCGACAGTTCCTGCAGATGAAACAACGAACCTTCGCTTGTTGCAGGCCGTGCTTGAAATTGGCGATGGGCTTATGACATACCACAGGCGTTACGGTGGTCGCTTGCAAGTTGCACCGGTAATAGACCTTTTGCTTTCTGACGAATCAAACCCAAGGAGTATTGCATATCAAATAGCAAGGCTTCAAGAAGAAACCTCACGCTTACCTGGAAACAGTTCTGGCGAAGCCGCGTTCTCGCCGCTTGATCGCGAATTGATGCGCGTACTTACAGACTTGCGACTTGCTAATGTCGAGGTCCTTGCAGAAACTGTTGGCTATAACAGAGAAAATCTTGTAAAACTTGTAGATGAAGAAATTAGGAATGTAGAACGTATTGCTGAAACTATAAGTAGGCTCTACTTGAACCATGCACCTCGTTCCGGTGTTGTTCACGCCACAACAACAGAAGTGTCGGAGGTTTAGTATGCCTATTTATCAGATTGATCACGAAACTGTTTACGATTACAATTTACCAGTTCTTTACAGTAACCATTTGGCCCACATGCTGCCGAGACAGGTTAGCCGCCAAAAATGGATTAGCCATAGTATCGAGGTGGAACCGAATCCTACGGCAAGGCAGGAAAGGCTTGATATTTTTGGGAACAGGGTTCTTGCCTTTAGCGTAGAGCAGGAACATACGCATTTTAGCTTTAAGACGACTGGTGTTGTAGAGGTCGGTGAAGGGGAACCTCCAAAGGCAGGGGAGACCATGCCTTGGGAAGATGTTGCAAAAATGATTCTTCACCCGACAAGTGCAGAAACTTTGGATGCATCTATGTATGCCTATGCATCTCCTTTTGCAAACTTCGACAATTCAGTTCGCAACTACGCGTTAGAAAGTTTTGAACCTGGTCGTCCGTTGTTCGATGCCGCCTTTGAACTCATGACCCGTATCTATACGGATTGTAAATATACTCCGGGAGCTACAAGGATTGGAGCCCAGCCACAAGAAATTCTGCGCGGTCGTAAAGGTGTTTGCCAGGATTTTGCGCACTTGATGATTGGGTGCTTGAGATCGTTGCATTTGCCATGCCGTTATGTCAGTGGATATTTGCGTACACACCCGCCTAAAGGACAACCGAAACTTGTCGGGGCCGATGCCACACATGCGTGGGCTAGCACTTTTATCCCTGGCCACGGCTGGGTGGAATTGGACCCGACGAACAATGTGTTAGGTGGATGTGAACACATTATCCTTGCATGGGGACGCGATTTTGGAGATGTAAGTCCTTTGAAGGGTGTCATTACCGGTGGTGGCGATCATACCTTAAGGGTTGGCGTGAACGTAGACTTAAAAGAATAACACATACACAAGGAAAAAAGACCATGAAATTTGGAAACTACAATACTGAAGGCTTTTATGACGAACTTTGCCTTCCCGATGGGACGCCCCGTCCGGCGGCAGAACCGTTGATTACTCGTATCAACGAACTTCCCGAGGGCGAACTGCAGCGTCGCCAGAAGGTTGCAGAATCCGCTTTCTATGATAACGGGATTACCTTTGCTGTTTATGGCAACAAGGATGGAAAGGATAAGATTATTCCTTTCGATGTGATTCCCCGTATTGTAAGTGCTGCCGACTGGAAGCACTTGGAAGCAGGTCTAAAGCAACGTACAGAAGCTTTGAATTGCTTCCTTACGGATATCTATAATGATCGCAAAATTTTGCGTGATAAGGTTGTTCCTGAAAGTCTTATCAACACTTGTACTGCTTATCGTCCGCAGATGGAAGGTTTTGTGCCGCCTAAAGGAATTTGGGCTCACATTACGGGTACCGACCTTGTTCGTGATACCGATGGAACCTTCTACGTGCTAGAAGATAATATGCGTTGCCCAAGTGGTGTTTCTTATGTGTTGCAGAACCGCCAAATTTTAAAGCGTACATTCCCGCAGGTATTTTCTCATTGCTCTATCCGTCCTGTTGACGAATATTGTACTCGACTCCGTAAAGCTTTGGAATACCTAGCAGAAGGTGTAGATGTGCCAAAGGTTGTAGTGCTTACTCCGGGTATTTACAATTCTGCATATTACGAACATTCTTATTTAGCTCAGCAGATGGGTGTTGACCTTGTAACCGGTGATGACCTTGTTGTACAAGACAAGAAAGTTTATGCTCGTACAACTCGTGGCCTAAAGCAAGTTCACGTTATTTATCGTCGTGTAGATGATGAATTCCTTGATCCGCAAGTATTCCGTCCGGATTCTTGCTTGGGTGTTCCTGGCTTGATTGAAGCTTACAAGGCTGGAAACGTAGCTCTTGCAAATGCTCCTGGTTGCGGTGTAGCTGACGATAAGGCAATCTACACCTATGTTCCAGAAATCATCAAGTACTATCTTGGCGAAGAAGCGATTATTCCGAATGTGCCGACATTTGTGTGTGAAAATCCAAAGCACATGCAGCATGTGATTGACCATATCGAAAACATGGTGGTAAAGGCTGCTAGCGAATCTGGTGGCTATGGTATGCTTGTTGGTCCAAAATCTACCAAGGAAGAATGCGAAGCCTTCAAGGAAAAGATTCGTAAGAATCCCCGAAACTACATTGCACAGCCGATGATTTCTTTAAGCCGTGTGCCTTGCATTGTTGATGGTGGCTTTGAAGGTCGCCATGTGGACTTGCGTCCTTACATTGTACAGGGTAAGGAAACATACATTTTACCTGGTGGCCTTACTCGAGTTGCACTCCGAAAGGGTTCCATCGTGGTAAATAGTTCTCAGGGCGGTGGCTGTAAGGATACCTGGGTCGTTGCTGAAAATGAAAAGGCTCCAGAACTTGGCCAGGCAAGGCAATGGATGGAACAACAACAGCAACAACAATAGACGAAAGAACGGCGCTTCGCGCCTACAGACGAGAGACGAAAGACAAGGTCGGGGCTTCGCCCCTAGGGGTTTATAGAAGTGAAAACACAAAAAATAAACTCAGAGCACCTGAAAGGTGCGACCTCAAAGCGTGGCAAAGCCACGCGCCCTCACACCTCAAAACCTTTTAGGAAAAATTATGTTAAGTAGAGTTGCAAATTCCATTTATTGGCTTGCCCGCTATATTGAACGTGCAGAAAATGTTGCCCGTAGTATTGATGTTAATCTTCAGCTTCAATTGGATTTGCCAGGAGAAGAACGTCCATGGGAACCGGTAATTCAGATTGCTGGAAATGCGGATGAGTTCTTTAAAAAGTATGCTCATGTTTCCATTGAAAATGCCTTGATGTTCTTGACATTTGACAGTGAAAACCCGAGTAGCATCATTTCTTGCGTGGCGGCAGCGCGTGAAAATGCTCGTTGCGTTCGTGAAAGAATTTCATCGGAACTTTGGATTGCTATTAACCAGTTCTATTTGAAACTGAGTGATCCTGAAATGCCTAAGCAGGCTTTGGCTGCCCCGCACGCTTTTTACAACAGCGTAAAGGAATTTAGTCAGCTGACAGTTGGTATTATTCAAGGTACTATGAGTCATGATGTGGCATGGAACTTTGCTCGTCTTGGTACAATGCTTGAACGCGCCGACCAGACTTCTCGTATTTTGGATGTCAAGTATTACATTCTTCTTCCGGATGTAAGTATGGTTGGTATGGCTTTGGATACAGTGCAGTGGAATGCGGTTCTTAAGAGCGTTGGCGCCTACGAAATGTTCCATCGCCAAAATTCCAACGTAACTCCTTACAACGTTGCAGAATTCTTGCTTCTTCGTGAAGATTTCCCACGTTCCTTGCGCTATTGCTTGGAGCAGGCAGAAATTTGCCTGAAGAACATTGCATTCCCTGTAAAGAGCAATGTGGAATCCATTCGACTTTTGGGTAAATTGCGTTCTGATGTAACTTTTACGACCATCGAAGAAATTATTCGTGATGGGCTTCATGAACGTATTGAGAAAACCCAGATTCGCTTATGCGACTTAGGCACTCAAATCTGGAAGGATTTTTTCTGCTAGGACCGCGCGGCGTAACCCGCGTGACTTCAAATAAAATCTGCTGATCCACACAGCATAGGGCCCGTAAGGAGGCCCGCGGCAGGGAATTGGTAAGGCTTTTCCCTGCCGTTTTTTTTGTTTCTAGAATTGTTTACTCATGAAGTTCATGGTCGAACCAATGAAGTCTATTTTCTTAGTTTGCCCATTTTCTATATAGTGAACTGTAATATCTCCATTTTGCGTTTTTTCACTGATTCTAGCTCTACCTTTGAAATACCAAATGGTATCGCCGGTAAAGGAATTTGTGACTGTGATTTCACGGCTTGAATAAAATGTTTTTGCCATTTCGTCAGAAACAGCGGCGTCAAGCTGTCCGATGCCTGTAGCTGGTATTTCAATGTTTTCCGCTTTTTCTGCAATTTTGTTGACAGTTTTTAAAACTTCCTCTTCATCACAAGCAGTCATAATGAATAAACAAATTGCAAATAGGCATAATTTCTTCATGCACCACAATATAAAAAAGAATTTTTTTTAGCGAAATTCATTGTTTCACTTGCTTTCCTTTCAATTCAATTCATATTGACAATGTATTTATTTATATCTATATTGTAAGTGAACAAAAGAACACTAATAAAGGTCTAAGGCATGAACACACCTGTACAAATCCAGTTTTCAAGTGAATTAGACAAGCTTGATGCAGAGCAGCGCTTAGCTGTAGAGACGACGGAAGGTTTTGTTCGTGTCATTGCGGGAGCTGGTTCCGGCAAAACTCGTACTCTTACGCATCGCTACTTGTACCTTGCAAAAGAAATGGGAATTTCACCTTCCAATATCTTGTGCGTGACTTTTACGAACAAGGCCGCGAACGAAATGAAGAAGCGCATTCGCCAAATGCTCGGTGGTGATGATAGCGGCTATGTGAGTACGTTCCATGGCTTTTGTGTTCAGTTCCTTCGCGAAGAAATCCATGTTCTAAACTATCCTAAAGAATTCATGATTCTAGATGAAGATGATGAAAAGTCGCTTCTTCGAAAGGCTTATGTTGAACTTGGACTTCACTTGAATGATCTTAAGATCAAGAGTGCCATGGATTTTATCGGTGGTCGCAAGGCAAATGAAATGGACCAGGTTCCTCTGTTTGCCGAAAAGGGTGAAGAGGGTAGTGAACATTTGTTAAAGCTTGTAGAAACGGCCCAAGACAAATGGATGAAGGTCTATTACCGTTACCTGTATGAGCAGAAAAAAAACTTCGCCCTCGATTTTGATGACCTTATTCTAGTTACCTTGTATATTTTGGAACAATTCCCGGAAAAACTAGAAAAATGGCAAAAGCGAATGATGTATGTGATGGTCGATGAATTCCAGGACATTGACTTACAGCAGTACAAACTTGCCGACTTGCTTTCGGGCTATCATAGGAACCTTTTTATTGTTGGCGACCCGGACCAGACAATCTATGGTTGGCGCGGTGCCGACGTGAATCGCATTCTTGAATTTGACAAGTACCATGAAGATACGCAGACAATTCTTTTGCAGAACAATTACCGTTCCAGCGAAAGCATTTTGAAAATCCCGGATTCTGTTATCAAGAACAATAAGTTCCGTATAGAAAAGGTTCTAAAGCCAATTCGTGTCGGAGGCAAGGTTCCTGTCTTTTGCCATGCGAAAAATACGCGTGAAGAAGCTTCCTGGATTGTTGACAATATTTCTGAAGCTATAGAAGCCGGCGTTGCTCGTAAAGACATAGCCGTTCTTTACCGCATGCATTCACAGTCTCGTTCCGTTGAAGAAGCTTTGATGGCTGCTGATATTCCTTATAAGATTTATAGCGGTATTGGTTTTTATCAACGCCAAGAAATCAAGGATACGCTCTGCTACTTGCGCATGCTTGTAAATGGTGATGACTTGTCTTTTTTGCGTACCGTCAATACACCAAAGCGAATGTTTGGACCAAAAAAGGTTACGGCATTGCAGGAATATGCTGAAAAGCGAGGCCTTAGCTTATACGAATCCTTGTTAGAAATTGCGACTGCAGCAGGGCTTTTTAACAATAATGAACCTGTTGATGTTCCTTCCATTGTAGATGGCTTTAATCCTGTAGAATTCATGTCGAAGACCAAGGCTGGGGAGTATGTAAAGCTTGTAGAAAAGTACAAGGCTCGTTACAAGGACATGCGCGTTACCGATGTGCTCAACAAGATGCTTCGAGAATCCGGTTACGAAGAAATGCTTAGGCTTGATGGCGACGACGACCGCTTAAGCAACCTTGCAGAACTTAAGCAAGGCGTGATGGAATTTGAAAAGTATTTTGAAGAAGACGCAACCCTTGATGAATACTTGCAAAATATTGTCTTGTTCTCGAATGCCGATGCAAACGATGGCGAAAAAGATGTCGTGCAACTCATGACAATTCACAATGCTAAAGGGCTGGAATTCCCGTACGTATTTGTATGCGGCTTGAATGAAGGCTGCTTTCCTGTCAAGCGCGTAAAGAACAAGATCCAGCTTGAAGAAGAACGTCGTCTTGCATACGTTGCTTTTACACGTGCAGAGAACGCACTGTTCGTAAGCGATGCCGCGGACGGCGCTGGCGAGGGGGCTAGCCGTTACCCATCACGTTTCTTGTTAGAAATGGACATGGCTGATCTAGATATTGTCCAAGGCTTTTCTGAAGAATGGCTAGAAGAAGCGCGGTCGTACATTCAAAGCGTTGACAGCGAAAGAGACTTTTTGAGTGATGAATCGCTTGGCCTTTTAAAGAAGGCTCCGACAGCAATCTTTGTCGTGGGTGCGCGAGTCCATCATCGTATTATGGGAATGGGAACCGTTGTCGCAATCGATGACGAGAACTTTAGTTATCAGGTCAAGTTCGACAAGATTGCAACACCGAGATCCATTCAATTCGATTTTCCTCTTGTCGCGGTCCTGGACGTTTAACATTGCTGACAGCAAAAAAGTCCGGCATGACCGGACTTTTTAATGTTTTAAGAAAACTTATTTTTGGGCTTTCTTCAATTCCTTGACGTGTTCAAAGTCAGAGCAACTGATTTGTTCAACATTGTTACCCATTGCCGAACTACGAGTGCGGTCGCTACCGCGGCTTTCTGGAATCTTGAAGCAGAATTCATAAGCTGTGCCTGCTTCGGTAGGAATTTCAAGCTTGAAAACTCGCTGGCGTGGTTCGCCCTTCTTGAAGTATTCTACGTATTCATACTTGTTCTTGAGCTTTTCAAGGCGCTTTTGCTGGTTGAATTCCATATCGCGCTTGATAGGACCATCAAGTTCAACAGGGAGGGAATTCTGCAAGCGGAGCTCGACCTTGTCGCCTTCCTTGACAATACTTGCTTCCTTTGGTGCAATGAGATAGCGCTGTTGCGGAATGTTCTTGTAAGCCTTGTAACGGGACTTACGGACACCACAAACTTCACGCATATCCGGGTTTGCGCTAAAGTCAATGTCGCGGCAAATTGGAGGCAAATCTGTAGGAACATCCAATTCGTCGTTGGCAGAACCAGCACAGCCGGCTAGAAATGCCAAGGCACCAATAGAAATAAGGCAAGTAAGTTTCATATGTTGAAATTTAAATAAAAAAGCAAGTAAAATGAAATTTTTTTTGAATTTCTGTTAATCTTAAAGTGAATTTTTACCAAAAAACGGCAAATTTCTAATTTTTAAGGGTATTTGGGTAGGATGAATATGATTTCTTTACGCGGCGCAAGACTCCATAATTTGCAAAATGTGAATGCGGACTTTCCTGAAAATTCCATAACAGTTGTTTGTGGCCCGTCTGGGTGCGGAAAATCTTCGCTTTCTTTTGATACTTTACATGGGGAATGCCGTCGTCGCTATCTAGAAACCTTGAGCCCTTTTGCACTTCGTGTGCTGGGTGGAAAAAAATATATTCCGCTAGATGATGCCTCGGGGCTTATTCCAAGCGTTGCCATTGGACCTGCCCGTGGCGAAGCCCCTGCAAGGACCATGGCACTTTCGCTTGCCGAAGCAGATGACGCTTTTCATACGCTGTTTTGCAGCATGGCGCGCCCAACTTGCCCTGTTTGCGGTAAGTCGGCAGAATTTTTAACGCGTGAACAAATTGTTGCAAAAATCGCGGAATACCCTGAAAAAAGTCGTTTGCAGTTCATTGCTCCGGCTGGCATGGAAAACGCGCAAGGCAAGACTCTTTCTGAACTAGCGTCTGTTTTTTTGCCGCTTGGCTATTCGCGCGGGCTTGCAGATGGCGTAGCTTGCTCCCTTGCAGACTTGACTCCGCAGGAATCCAGGAAGGCTCCAAAGAAGTTTGAAATTGTTGTTGACCGTATTATAATTCGAGATGGTGTCCGAACCCGAATATCTGAAGCTGTAGATGCGTGCTTTAGGCTTACGCACGACTATCTTGAAATTGATAACGAAGGGGTAAGGACAGTTTTTTCGACCGTACCCCGTTGTCCGGAAGGCCATGAAGTGGGTGTTTTGCAGGCTCCGCAGGTTCGCAATTTTTCTCCATATTCAACGGTTGGGGCTTGCGAACATTGTGGTGGTACTGGTTTTGAAAATGAAGAAACAGAAATTCTTTGCAAGCATTGTAACGGACTTCGCTTAAAGCCGTTTCTCTTGAATTCAAGAATCGGATATTTTGATGCGAACGAATCATCCAATGTCACCGCGAACGAATCATCCAGTGTCACAGCGAACGAATCTTCCAATGTCACCGCGAACGAATCTTCCCGTGTCATTGCGAACGAAGTGAAGCAATCTATAACATCTTCTTTTTCATATTCAGAGCTTGTCCAAAAGAATTTTGTAGACTTCAAAAATTGCTGTGAAAAGATATTTGCGAATGTGCCGCGCACGCTTGCCCGAACAAGAGAAACGTTATTCGCGCGTCTTGAAGCCATTGATGAACTTGGTCTTGGCTACTTGCAGCCTTGTCGCAGTGGCTGTACGCTTTCTAGCGGTGAACTGGAACGCTTGCGACTTGTTTCTGCAGTAACTGGCTATTTGGATGGCATGCTTTTTTGCCTTGATGAACCTGCTGCAGGCTTGCATAAGGAAGATGCCGTTAAGCTTTGGAACGTGCTTGAAAAAATATGCAGGCGAGGCAACACGCTTGTGCTTATGGAACATAATCCAGAAATCATTTCTCGTGCCGATTGGATTATTGAAATGGGGCCGGGGGCAGGCGAACTTGGCGGCAGTATTTTAGCGATGGGTAAGCGTGAAGAGGTGCTTTCTAACCCGGAATCTCCAACAGGGAACTGGCTTAGAAAGCTTGAAAAGCTTCGTAAAAAATCTCCATCTAAAAAGGTGAAAAATAAGCCGAGCGAATCAATAGTTGTCGATGGCTTTACTGAATATGGAATCAAGCCTATTTCTGCAAACTTCCCTGTAGGCAAGTTCAGTGTTGTTACGGGCCCTTCGGGGTGTGGCAAGTCTACGCTCATGTTCAAGCACCTGGTTGAAGAATATAACAAGGGGAGCTTTTCGCATCTTGGTCTTGAAGCATTATCGGTTTTGAGTACAGGTAATTTTCAAGGCAATAGAAGAAGCACGGTAGCTTCTGCAATCGACTTGCTTGTGCCGTTGCGTGATCTGTTTTCAAAGCTTCCAGAAAGCAAGATTCGTGGGTATGCGGCAAATCGCTTTAGCTTGCATACGCCTGGTGGACGTTGCGAAACATGCAAGGGCGAGGGGGTGTTACTAGACCCAAGTGGCTTTGAAGAAACGGAATGCCCGATTTGCCAAGGCAAACGCTATAGGGATGAAATTTTGGAAATTCGTTTTAAGTCCTTGTCTATTGCAGATATTCTTGACATGTCTGTTGAAAATGCAATGAACCTGTTTGAAGCGTTCCCGAAGTTTTATCCAAAGCTTCGAGCGCTTGTGGCAACAGGCTTAGGCTATTTACGACTGGGACAAGTTACAAGCAACATGAGTAGTGGCGAACGTGCAAGGCTTCGCTTATCCATGGCTCTTGGCAAGAATAATCCTCCAAAGACTTTGTACCTGTTCGATGAACCGGCCCGTGGCTTGCACGAAGGCGATATCAAAAAGCTCTTGGACCTATTCCATGGATTAGCTGATCTTGGCCATACGATTATCGCGATTGAACATTCCGAAGATTTTGTGGCCAGTGCCGACTATGTTTTGGAATTGACCAAATAAAAAATTTCTACATTTGGCGCCATGCTAAATGTATCCAATGTAAGTCTTCAGTATGGTAGCCGTGTTCTTTTCAAGGAAGTGAACCTTTCCTTCCAGAAGGGCAACTGCTACGGTGTTATCGGCGCAAACGGTGCCGGCAAATCTACATTCCTCAAGATCCTTTCCGGTGAACTTGAACCAAATACCGGTGAAGTCACCAAGGATTCCGGCGAACGTATGGCAGTCCTTAAGCAGGACCACTTTGCCTTCGAAGAATTCACTGTCTTGAATACGGTGATGATGGGTTTCCCGGAACTCTATGAACTTGCACAGAAGCGTGAACAGCTTTATGCCCTCCCGGAAATGACCGAGGAACAGGGTATGGAAGCCATGGAAGTTGAAACACGCTTTGGCGAAATCGGTGGCTACGAAGCTGATTCCAGCGCTGCGGTTCTCTTGAAGGGCCTTGGCATTCCTGAAGAATTCCATCAGTCCATGATGAAGGACCTTGATGCAAACATGAAGGTTCGCGTTTTGCTCGCTCAGGCATTGTTCGGCAACCCGGACATCCTGCTCCTTGACGAACCTACGAACCACTTGGATCTTGAATCTATCGCATGGCTTGAAGATTACCTGGAACGTTTTGAAAATACAGTGATCGTCGTTAGCCATGACCGTCACTTCTTGAACCGCGTATGTACCCATACTTGCGATATCGACTACGGTAAGATCAACATTTACGGCGGTAACTACGAATTCTGGTACGCAGCAAGCCAGCTTGCCCAAAAGCAGCGTAAGGACCAGAACCGTCGTGCCGAAGAAAAGATCGAAGAACTCAAGGCCTTTATCCGTCGCTTTGCAAGTAACGCTTCGAAGGCTAAGCAGGCTACAAGCCGTAAGAAGCTCCTTGATAAGATGACCGTTGACGAAATGCCGGCTTCTAGCCGTAAGTTCCCATGGGTCAACTTCAAAATGGATCGCGAACCGGGCAAGATTGTTCTTGAACTTAAGAATGCTACTATCGATGATGGTGCAGATCTTGTCGTTAAGGGGCTTGACTTCTCCCTTGCAAATGGCGACCGTGTTGCTCTCGTAGGTGAATACGATACCTTGAAGACTGCATTCTTCCAGTTGATTGCCGAAGAAACTCCGGCACCGGAAGGCGTTCTCAAGTGGGGTAACACAATCAGCTATAGCTATTTCCCGAAGAATAACGATAAGTATTTTGATACAGATCTTTCCCTTGTGGATTGGCTCCGTCAGTACAGCAAGGAACAGGATGAAACATTCATTCGCGGATTCCTTGGCCGTATGCTCTTTACCGGTGAAGAAGCTCTCAAGTGCGCAAACGTTTTGAGCGGTGGTGAAAAGGTTCGCTGCATGCTTTCTCGCATGATGCTCAGTAACGCAAACTGCTTGCTCCTTGATGAACCGACTGCTCACCTCGACTTGGAAGCAATTACAGCCTTGAACAACGGCTTGAATGCATTCCCTGGCCCGATCATTTTCTGCACCCAGGACCATGAATTTGCACAGACTGTTGCAAACCGCGTTCTTGAACTGAACCCGGCTGGCGTTGTAGACCGTTCCATCACATTCGACGAATGGGTCGAAAGCAAGAAGGGCTTTGGCAAGAGAAAGTAATTTCTTTTGACGCGTAAAAAAGGGATGCTTTTAAGCATCCCTTTTTTATAGGAAGAAAATAGTAACTTGCTGCGTTCACTTTGAGGTAATTAAGACGAAAGACGGAAGACGGAAGTTAGGTCGTTCGCTACGCTCACTTTGAGGTGTGGGGTCGGCGCTTACGCGCCTAGAGGAAAAGATTAGTAATCAGTCGGCTGTTGACAGAATTGAAACATATCATGTCTTTGCGA